>JAEKKE010000403.1 GCA_019510535.1 Acidobacteriota bacterium | reverse complement strand
ATGGTGGAACCCTCCGTCGCCGGACCCAAGCGTCCGCAGGATCGCGTTGCGCTCTCTCGCACCGCCGAGAGCTTCAAGTCGCAGCTCCCGTCACTCTTCGGTCCCAACTCTAACAAGAACGGCGACCGCCAGATCGTTCGCTGGCAGGGCGAGGGCGGTCACCTTGCGGCTGATGACTCCGACGAGAGCAAGGGTGCTCCGGAACCGGGCAAGACTACCAAGCCAATCGCAAGCATCAAGGACCGCCTGGGAGTGGACGTCGATCAGTACCTCCACCACGGGTCGATCGTGATCGCAGCCATCACTTCCTGCACCAACACCTCGAACCCGAGCGTGATGCTTGCCGCAGGCCTGCTGGCGAAGAAGGCTGTTGAGAAGGGCCTCTCCACACCGCCGTGGGTGAAGACCTCACTCGCTCCTGGATCGCGCGTCGTCACCGACTACTACGAGAAGGCCGGCCTGACCCAGTATCTGGACAAGCTGCGCTTCAACACCGTTGGTTACGGCTGCACCACCTGCATCGGCAACTCGGGTGCACTGCCCACTGATGTCACCAAGGCGATTGAAGATCACGGCCTGGTGGCGGTCTCTGTACTCTCCGGAAACCGTAACTTCGAAGGCCGTATCAACTCCGATGTCCGCGCCAACTACCTGATGTCGCCGCCGCTGGTGGTTGCTTACGCACTAGCCGGCCGCATCGACTTCGACTTCGATAACGAACCGCTGGGCAAGGGCAAGGATGGCCTGCCGATCTACCTGACAGACATCTGGCCATCGCAGGAAGAAGTCGCCGCCACAGTCGCTCGCTCCATCGACAGCAGCATGTTCCACAAGGAGTACTCAACCGTCTCCCAGGGTGACATCAACTGGCAGAACCTGAAGTTCCCCTCGGGCGATACCTACGGCTGGGAGGGTGATTCCACCTACATCCGCCAGGCGCCATACTTCGACAACATGCCAGCGACGCCAGAGCCGGTGACCGATATCGCCGGGGCCCGCGTGCTGGCTGTCCTTGGTGACAGCATCACCACTGACCACATCTCTCCCGCAGGTTCCATCAAGCTGAACAGCCCAGCAGGAAAATACCTCACCAGCAACGGTGTGAAACCTGCCGACTTCAACAGCTACGGTTCACGCCGCGGCAATCACGAGGTGATGGTGCGCGGCACCTTCGCCAACGTTCGCCTGAAGAACAAGCTGGCTCCCGGAACGGAAGGTGGCGTAACTCGTCTTCTGCCCGACGGCGAGCAGATGTCCATCTATGATGCCTCGGTGACTTATGCTGAGCGCGGCACGCCGCTGGCCATCCTCGCAGGCAAGGAGTATGGCTCCGGCTCCTCGCGTGACTGGGCTGCCAAGGGTACGCGTCTGCTGGGCGTACGCTTCGTGCTAGCCGAGAGCTACGAGCGTATCCACCGCTCGAACCTGGTAGGCATGGGCATTCTCCCCCTGCAGTTCCTGCAAGGACAGTGCGTCGAGTCGCTGGGCCTGACTGGCGAGGAAGTCTATGGCATCCCCGGCCTGAAGGCGATGCTCGACTCGAAGTTTGCCGCCGGTAAGGTGATCACTGTGCACGCCAAGGCTGCGGATGGTTCCGTCAAGAACATCCAGACTCAGGTCCGCATCGATACACCGCAGGAGATCCTCTACTACCAGCACGGTGGCATTCTGCAGTACGTGCTGCGTCAGCTTGCAGGCAAGGCATAGCACTACCTTCACGACGACAAGCAAAGAGGCCCGGACTCGTCCGGGCCTCTTTGCTTTTGCGACCTATAAAACGAGCGGCCATCGATAGATTCGTTCGTTAGGACTTCCGAGATGGCCCGCTCTATATTTCAGATCATCTGTTGAGGCTGCTCATCGTTGTGTGAAGCACGCACAAACAAGGGCACGAAGAAACCCATTGCTGCAACGATGCATCGTCAAACACCCTCGATACAAATATTTGAGAACACACAAGCAAAACTCAATCGACATTCTCGCAGCAACTCTCCATCCCAACACGGGTATTCACAAGTGCCCGCGATGTACATCGGGTGGAGGAAAAGAAAATGATCAACAAACGCTTTGCAGGACTTACTCTCGCGGCTGTGATGATGACGGCTACCGTTGCCGCTCCAGCCATCGCCCAGGGCCCGCAGCCATATGGACCTCCACCGCAGGCATATGGATGGGATGCTCCTCCCCACGACTTCCAGATGATGCAACGTCAGGGATTCCGTGACGGCATCTATGGTGCACAGAAAGACTTTGAGAACCATCGCCGGCCGACTCCGAACAATCGGGACGAATATCGTCGTCCTCCGGTGAGCTGGCGTGATCGCAACGCATATCGCATGGGCTTTGAGCGCGGCTATCGCATTGGCTGGGATCACATTATGAATCGCGGCGGCGGCTACGGCTTCTATGGCCGATAACCGACTCCTCCATCGCGCGTTGTTTCGAAACAGATAGAATGGCCTGCATCGCTAAACAAAAGCATGCAGGCCGTTCTGCTGTAATCGCTTCTGGAGTGACTTCGCGTGACCTCTCTTCGCAGACTTCTTCCTATCCTTGCTCTTTCTGCGGCTGCGCTTGCTCAGAACCAACGCCCTGCGGATCAACGCATACCCGACCAACGTGTCGGTGAAGCTCCAGTGGATGGTTTTCAGCGCCGCGGTACCGACTCCATCGCTCTGACGATTCCCGGTCTGCGGCCAGGACCGACAGCGATTGAGATCAAGGATCTGGTCCTGCATGAATTCACCTTCGAGGGATCGCCCGTCGCTGCATCAAAGCTTCATCTGAAGCAGTTGAGTGAGGGCGTCTATGAGATCACCTCTACTGCATATGCGGTGGGCGACTGGGAGTTTCAGGTTCACGATGGCGCTGCCGGCTACTACGGTCTCGGCGAACACTACAACACGCTGAACCACACGCATGAAGTCATTCGCAATCTGTCGCAGGACAACGCGTACAGCAAAGGCGCAGGCACGTATAAGCCGATTCCCTTCTATCTCTCGACTACCGGTTACGGTCTATGGGTCGACACCACAGCCGAAGCTGTCTTCGACATGAACGCTGCTGACCGCTATGAAGTGAACGTCTCTGTCCCGGCCGAGCGGCTGCGCATCGTGCTGTTCACCGGCCCGGAGTTTCCAAAGATCCTCGATCGCTTCACCGCGCTTGTGGGACGCACCATCCTTCCGCCGTACTGGGCCTTTGCTCCATGGGTCGGTCGCGACTATCACCGCAATGACGCGGATGTGCGCGAAGACGTAGACAAGACGCGCTCTCTCGGTCTGCCTGCCAGCGTGGAGCTGATCGACTCACCGTGGTCCACCGGATACAACAGCTACGAGTTCAATCCAAAGCAGTTCTCCGATATCAGCGGCACCATCAAGTACGTCCACGACAATGGCTTCAAACTGGTGCTGTGGCACACGCCCTGGATCAACAACAAGACGAAGACTCCGGGCGAAGCCGGCTTTGCCGATAAGCTCGACGTCGAAAGCTCCAACTATAAGGAGGCGGCTGCCGGTGGCTACTTCGTCAAGAACGAAGACGGCACACCCTATGTGGGGACGTGGTGGAAAGGCGAAGGCTCCATCATCGACTTCACCAGCCCAACTGCGAAGGAGTGGTGGCAGAACCAAGTCCGCAAGGTCATCAAGCTTGGCGCTGACGGATTCAAAGATGATGACGCCGAGGGTAACTTCATCGGTCCGGTGAAGTTTGCCGACGGTACCGATCAGCGGCTGATGCGCAACCGCTTTGCCGTGCTCTACAACAACGCGATGGAAGAGCTGATCCAGAAGGACCTGAAGGGCAACGGTGTTCTCTTCGCCCGCAGCGCCACCGTCGGCGATCACAACATCGCCATGCTCTGGGGCGGCGATAACGAAGGCAACTTCTCCGAAGAGGATGGCCTGCCGACCATCGTAACGGCGGGCTTGGGTGCCGGACTAAGCGGCATGGCCATGTGGACTGCCGATCTGGGCGGCTACTTCGGCGGCGCGGAACCCGATCCGGTGAACTTCATGCGCTGGACACAGGTCGCAGCCTTTTCCCCGGCGATGGAGGTTCTGAACACCAAAAACCGTGGCCCCTGGAGTTACGGCGACGAAGCGCTGAAGAACTACCGCAAGTACGCCGTGCTACATATGAGCCTCTTCCCCTATCGCTACGCTGCCGCGCAGCAGGCCCACAAAACCGGCATGCCGCTGATGCGTGCCCTCGTGCTGAACTACCAGGACGACAAGCAGGCCCGCGAAAGCCGCGATGAATATCTCTTCGGCGATGACTTCCTGGTGGCGCCCGTGCTCCATGAAGGGACACAGCGGTCGGTTTACCTACCCGCTGGCGACTGGGTGAACTACTGGACCGGAGCGCAGGCTCCTGGCGGCAAGACGGTGGTCGTCGATGCTCCAATGGACGTGCTCCCCCTCTACGTCCGCGCTGGAGCCGTCATCGCGAAAATCCCCGAAGACGTCATGACGCTGGTGCCCTCGGAGGACTCCGGCAACAGGTCGATAAAGACCCTCGACGAACGCCGTATCTATGAATTGATTCAACCATTTACGGGGTTGGCAGCTAAAACGATTGAGGACTTCGAAGGTCGCACGCTGACCCGCGACGCCGGCTCCCTGAAGGTCAAGGGGAAAGCCGCCAAGGTGACCGTCCGTTGGAAGTTCGGCAAGGTACGATCGGTGACCGTAAACGGCGCCCCCGCAAAGCTGCTGATGGACACCGCCGGGCCCTACGTAGAGTTGAGCCACACGGATGAATCCACCATCGAGTGGAAGTAGCAAATATTTTCATGGTTTTCCGGGGGCGACCGTCTGGAGCTCCGCCGCATCCCTTCTGCAAGTACTTGACCGGGGTACGGAGGGCACGGAAATGAGTCCTGATCGCGCTTTAGCGCGTCTAACGGATGTGGTATCCTGTGGTTCGCTGGGATTCTGCGCCCATACTATGCCCTCGCCCACCGCGGAATAGAGGAGCTGTGGCCCAGGCGGTCTAGACCGCTACTCCGTTTTCCAGCCTCCGTAACAACCCCGGGATACGTGTCGACGAGAATCGCCGGACACGAAAATATTTTTACCCCGCGACTCGATCGTGGGAAGGGATGCATTGTGGCTAACGAGGAAATGGATAATTTCGGAGAGACAGCGCTAGACCAGGACAGTCTGGATAAGCTGATCGATGCCGGTAAAGAGAAGGGCTACCTCACCTACGGCGAGGCGAACGACCTGATTCCAGGCGACATGACCAATCCAGATGATCTGGATGACCTGCTGACGACGATCAATACGCAGGGTATCGATGTTCTGTCGCCTGACGCAAAGTTCGACAAGCGCGACTCCTACGATCTGGACTCTGAGGATGAGGACGTTGAGCTTGACCTGACTCCGGGACAGCTTGAGAAGACCAACGACCCCGTGCGCATGTATCTGCGCGAGATGGGTACGGTTCCGCTGCTCACCCGTGAGGGCGAAGTTGAGATCGCGAAGCGCATTGAGCGCGGCCAGTTGCGCGTCATGAAGGCGATCTCGCGCTCGCCGATCGTCATTCGCGAGATTCTCGCTCTTGGCGATGACCTGAAGCGCGGCGTCCGCAACATCAAGGAAGTTGTCACCTTCGACGAAGAAGAGCTGACCGAAGAGATTCTGATGTCGCGTGTCAAGGCGACCGTCAAGAAGATCGACGCTATCTCCAATCACCAGAAGAAGGCCGAGGAGTACACGGCCAAGCTGGCAGACGGCAAGCTGAAGTCGCAGAAGGACCAGCGCAAGCACCGCTGGCTGGTGGGCCGCGAGCGTGTGAAGGCGACGCGCATTGTGCGCGAGCTGAAGTACACCAACTCCGAGAAGAAGCGTCTGCTCGACAAGGTCAACAAGACCGTCGACTCCATGCGCACGCTGGAGCGCCAGATCAAGTCTCTGGACCAGAAGTTCGAAGCTTCGCGTTCCGAAGAGCTGAAGAAGGAGTACCGCCGCCAGCAGAAGAACTGCCGCGTGGATCTGGAGCGCTTGGAGAGCGAAGCCGGCCTCACCATCGATGAGCTGAAGCGCACGCAGCGCGAGATGATCCAGGGCGACATGGACGCGGAGAAGGCCAAGCGCGAGCTGATCGAAGCCAACCTTCGTCTCGTGGTCTCCATCGCGAAGAAGTACACCAATCGCGGGCTGCAGTTCCTCGACCTGATTCAGGAAGGCAACATCGGTCTGATGAAGGCCGTCGATAAATTCGAGTACCGCCGCGGTTATAAGTTCTCGACCTACGCCACCTGGTGGATCCGTCAGGCTATCACCCGCGCCATCGCGGATCAGGCCCGCACCATCCGAATCCCGGTGCACATGATCGAGACCATCAACAAACTGATCCGCACCAGCCGTCAGCTTGTACAGGAGCTCGGCCGCGAGCCCAGCTCGGAAGAGATCGCGAAGCGTATGGATATCCCGGTCGCGAAGGTCCGCAAGGTCCTGAAGATCGCGCAGGAGCCCATCTCGCTGGAGACGCCGATCGGTGAAGAGGAAGATTCGCACCTTGGCGACTTCATCGAAGACCGCATGGCGGTCTCTCCGTCCGACGCCGTGATCTCGGTAAACCTGAAGGAGTACACCTCGCAGGTACTGCGCACACTGACCCCGCGCGAAGAGCGCGTGATCAAGATGCGCTTCGGCCTCGAAGACGGCTCCGAGCATACGCTCGAGGAAGTCGGCCAGAGCTTCCAGGTCACCCGCGAGCGCATCCGCCAGATCGAAGCCAAGGCACTGCGCAAGCTGCGTCATCCCAGCCGCAGCCGCAAGCTGCGCGCCTTCGTCGATGGCGTGAAGGAAATCTAACGCAAACCCCGCGTTAGCATAGAACAAAGGCCGCGATTCGCTCGCGGCCTTTGTATTGTCCAAAGCATTTTCACTGTAGGTCAATGCCTTCGCTCTTCGAACCCACGCCGCCGAACATCCTGCCTGAGCTGCATCAGCGGCTGCTTGCCTTCTATGGCAAGCCTGCTCCGCGCGATGTGTGGGATCCGCTCACGCAGTTGATCTACTCGCTGCTCTCGGCGCGTACCAAGACAGAAGTATCGCTGCAGATCATCCGCGACCTGCGCAACCGCTTCGATGGCTGGCAGGGTGACTGGACGCGGCTGCGCGATGCCTCTATCGCGGAGATCGAAGAAGTCATTCGCCCGGTAACGCACTACGAGAAGAAATCGCACCAATTGAAAGAAACACTCCAGCAGATCAGCGATCGCATTGGTGTGCTGCGATTGGAGCCGCTGGGACGATATCGCACCGAGAAGATCCGCGCCTGGATCGAGCAGCTTCCAGGTGTCGGTGTGAAGACCTCCGCGGCTGTCGTCAACTTCACCACATTACGTCGCCGCGCGCTATGTATCGACGGCCATCATCAACGCATTGCGCAGCGGCTGGGTCTGAGCTCTCCCAAAGCCGATGCGCGCCAGGTAGAAGTGGATCTGATGGCGCTGGTGCCCGAGGACTGGACGCCGGAGATGTTGGACGAAGATCACTCGCTCTTCAAGCTGACGAAGATCACTCGCTCTTCAAGCTGCATGGCCAGACGCTGTGCACGAAGAATGAGCTGCGCTGCGGCAAGTGCCCACTGCTCGATCTATGCCCGACGGCCAAGGAAAGGGCCACGCCGAAGCGTGGCCCATATCCGGTAGATTAATGGATTACTCGGATTTCTTCACCACAACATCACGAGCACCCAAACCAAGCACCAACGTATTTCCCTTCGTAGCCTCCACGGTCTGAAGAGCACGCAACTGCAACAGAGCAGGATTCTCCTCCATAAGCCGTGCCGCATTTGCCAGGCTACGCAGGGCCGCCGTTTCTCCACGAGCACGCTCCAGAGCTGCGAGTCCTTCTTTCTGCGCAGTAAGAGTCTGAGCGAAAGCCCGTTTCAGTTCTCCAGAAAGCATCACGTCACGAATCTGAAGGTTATGAAGCTTCAGGCCCATCGTGGCAGCGTGGGGGGCCACCATGTCATATAAAGCTGTATTCAGACTTGTTCGATCTTCCAGAATCCGCTCAAACGGAATTCCCGCCAGCACTTCACGTAGTGCCTGCTGCGCATGGAAATAGAGATTGACTACGGGATTGACGGTAGTGTGTACGCTCATCGCGGCGTCTTCGACCTGAAACTCTCCGGCTGCCGTCACCTTGAAGGACATGCCATCTGAGCTAAGCACCTCCTGCCCGGGAACAGTTAACACCTGACCTCGCTGGTACTGCTGCACCAGAACCTGTCGCGGGAAAATCAGCTTTCTTGCTGCGGCAAGCAACAGAATGGCTACAACCAACAGCGCAGCAATTGTGAACCCCATACAGCTCCCCCAAACACGGCGTGAATCAGACTGCGGAAGGCGCTCATCGTCAGGCGGGGATTCTATCCACATGGCCCTTCAATCAGTTTCCCGCCCTCCGCAACCTGCCGTGCATAAGCATGACCAATGCAAGTCTGGAATCGAACCAGAATCGCAACCATCTACCACTTGAAGAGCCGATGGCTCCGCTCGCGTTCGGAAGCGACTGTCATGAGTTATAGCAAAGGCTTCTTGCAGCTCGATACAACAAAATAAGAAAGGCCGCGCAATGCGCGGCCTTTCTACTGCTTCGGTGTTGCGTCGACGGTCCACTCCTCGATCGGCGCCAGGTTCAGGTCCTTCAGCCCGGCTTCTATCTTGGCCTTGTCGCCGACGGCAACCAGAATCATCTGGTCTGGATGGATATAGGAAGTCGCTGCATCCGCGGCCTGCTTCGACGTGACAGCATCGACCTTCGCCGGCAGGGCACGGTAGTATGTGAGTGGCAAACCATAGGTGAAGATATTGCCCATGGCCCCTACCACGCCGGCGTTGGTCTCGAACTCGCCTGGCAGTGAACGTGCATAGCTATCGCGCGCCATCTTCAGCTCACTATCGCTCAACGGCTCGGTGCGGATACGCGTCAGCTCATGCACCAGCTCCTTGGCTGCGGGAGCAGTCACGTCCGTACGAACAGAAGCACCAGCCAGGAACGGCCCGTTGCCACGGCGAAAGGTGAAGCGTGAGCTTGCGCCGTAGGTATAACCGTGCTCCTCACGCAGGTTCATGTTGATGCGGCTGGAGAACAGGTCGCCCAGCATGGTGTTCATCACCACCACCGGCACATAATCGGGAGTGGAACGAGGCAGGCCAAGCTGGAAGGCATAGAGCGCAGTCTGCGGAGCACCGGGTTTGTCCACCAGGATCACGCGCTTGGTGGCCGCAGCCGGAGCGGTTGGAGGTGTCGGCGCAGAGGCCGTTCCCGTCCATCCGCCAAAGTACTTTGTTGCCAGCGCACGCGCTTTGGCTAGCGTGATATCGCCGGACAACACCAGAGCCGAGTTCTTCGGACCGACATTCTTCGTGTAGAAGCCTGACAGATCGGCCGAAGAGATCTCCTTCACCGAATCCGGCTTGCCGAGCGAGTTGTGTCCGTAGGCACTCGTCGGACCAAACAGGGCGGCAACACCGACCTGCTGCGCCACAATCGGCGGCTGGTCGCGCTGCTGCAGCAACTGCGTCAGGCGACGCTTTCGAACACGCTCCACCTCACTTCCATCGAAGGCGGGATGCAAAGCGACGTCCGCAAAGAGGTCGACAGCATTGTCCAGCTTCGTTGTCAGTCCTCCTACAGAGACACTCATCGCATCAGAGGTAGCAGTGCCGTTAAGCGAGAGCGCAAGGTCTCCCGTCTGGTCTGCAATCGCCGTTGCTGAGCGGGTCTTCGTCCCCTCGGTCAGCATCGCTGCAGCGAAGCCGGCAACACCGGGCTTATCTGCCGGATCCTGCGAGGCCCCACTGAGTGAGACCAGGTTCGCAGCAAAGAGCGGCAGCTTATGGTTCTCCGCCACATAGACCTTCAAGCCATTCGCGAGCGTAAAGGTTTGTGGCACCGGTAGAGCGAACGAGGGCGTCGGTCCGGGCTTTGGCGCAGTCTTGCGCCAGACCTGCGCTGCGTCGAACTCAGCGGTGTATTCCTTTTCGATCTTGACGTCGGCATCCGTATTCTCCGGACTGCGCGCAACATCATGAATGACCTTCTCGCCAGGCACACCATAGACAACGACACGATGATTACTCGCCAGCAGATCCTGGGCATACTTCATCACGGAAGCGCCATCCGCATTCTGATAGCGGGCGATATCTTTCGGAAGATATCCGGGATCGCCGGTGAAATGGTTGTAGTAGTTCAGCTTGTCTGCAACAACGCCAATGCGCTCCAGGGGGCGAATCAGGCTGGCGATGGACTTGGTGCGAGCACGCTCGAGCTCTTCCGGCGTCGCACCGTTCTTCAGAAACTCATCGATCACCGCGTTCGCGGCCTTCTCCAGATCAGCCGCCTTAGTGCCGGGACGTGCCGTGATCTCGCAATTGAAGATCGAAGCCACCTGAGCTGATTCGTTGTAGCACTGCGCTGCCTGTGCGATCTGCTGTTCGTAGACCAGCTTCTTATACAGGCGGCTGGAACGTCCGCCGCCCAGCACATCGGCTGAGATATCCATCTCGGCATCGCCGGGAGCAAACGCCTTGGGCGAGAGCCATGCAAGATAGACCTTCTCCAGTTGCACGGTATCGGTCACCGTCAGTCGCTTCTCTGTGGTGATCGATGGCGTCACGACATCGAGCTTCGGTACCGTCTCACCCTTCTGCAAGGGACCAAAGTACTTCTCCACCAGAGCCTTTACCTGCGCCTTATCGAAGCTACCGGCGACGACCAGCGTGGCATTGTTCGGCGCATAGTAGGTCTTGAAGAAGTCGCGAACGTCCACCAGGCGTGCAGCCTCGATGTCTTTATGCGAGCCGATCACGACACCATGGTAGGGATGCGGCTCCGGGAACAGGTTGCCGTAGACCTCTTCTTCCACAACACCGTACGGCTGGTTCTCACGCGACTGCCGGCGCTCATTGCGCACAACATCCCGCTGATTAGTCAGCTTGGCGCGGTCCAACGTATCCAGCAGAAAGCCCATGCGATCGCTCTCCAGCCACAAGGCGAGCTCAAGCTGATTCGAGGGCACCGTCTCGAAGTAATTCGTACGGTCGAAGTTCGTGCTTCCGTTGATGTCGGATGCGCCGGCCGCCTCGAGATACTTGAAGTGGTTCTTCTCACCCACATTCCGCGATCCTTCGAACATCATGTGTTCGAACAGATGAGCAAAGCCGGTGCGACCCCAGACGGTACTCTTCGTAGGCAATGGTGGGCGCCTTGATCGCAGATGTCTGTGCTAACGAAGAGACGGTGAGGACAAGAGCAGAGAAGAGAGCTGCAATGCGCAGTTTCATAGGGGACCTACTCCGTGGAAGCAGAATTAATGGGCACGCCCTAGCGTATCTCCGTCCAAGCCAAAACGAAAGAGGCTGCGCATAGCGCAGCCTCCAGGTGAAATGGGTGGGTGAGGGAGACTAAGCTGCGGCCGCCGGGGTAAACCCGTCGCAACCGCTGATCGGGGTGACCTTCAGATGGAGGCCGGAATGCTTCGGATGACCGCATTCGTCCACTACCGTTGCTTCCGCCTGGTGGCTGGTGACAATAGAGATAAGTTTGTTGTCTCTATGCGTCTCACCGAAGTGAGAACAAAGACCGCATTGACCGTTCGAAATCTGCATAAGAACCTCCACTCGATTCGATTAGAGATCGCGGCAACGCCCTCACGTTGCCTTGCCAAGCATCATGCGCCTCTTTCCGGGAAGCTGTAAATTGCGACAAAACCGGACCGATTTCCCAACGAAAATGCGACACAATTGAACGCATATGCCGGCATAAACACATGGTACGGAACCTCCTATCTCACACATACGTATCTGGAATACGTAACTGGAGACGGGACAGAAAGAGGTATCTGATGACAGGCGATCCTTACACAGCAGGTATGACGGAAGTGCAGCGCGCGTACTTCTACTCTGAGTACCAGAATCAGCGCAAAGATGAGGTCGCAGGCATTCTGTTCGCTTTCTTCCTGGGAAGCTTCGGCGCACATCACTTCTACCTGAAACGCAATGGCATGGGTGTGCTGTACCTCTGTTTCTTCTGGACGGGACTTCCCGGCCTGATTGCGTTGGTCGAATGCTTCTTTATGCCGGGACGTGTACGGGAGTACAACGCTCTGCTGGCTCTGCAACTACAGCAGACGATTCTCAACGGCGGCACAGCGACAACACCTCTCGCGAACAACCATAATCCCTATGTCGCCAACGGCCGTGTCTGCAGCCAGTGCGGCGCGCCGATGGAACATGATGCCCAGTTCTGC
>JAEKKE010000547.1 GCA_019510535.1 Acidobacteriota bacterium | reverse complement strand
TGGGAAGCTGCACGATGAAGTACAACGGCCGCGTCAACGAGCTGGTGGCTCGCCTGGAAGGTCTGGCCGAGGCACATCCGTATCAGCCGGAGTCGCTCTCACAGGGAGTGCTGGAGATCATGCAGGTGCTCTCCGACTCACTGCTGGATATTACCGGCATGGACTCGATCACGCTGCAGCCCGCTGCGGGTGCGCACGGTGAGTTCACCGGCATTCTGCTGGTGCGGGCGTATCACGAGAGCAAGGGCAATCCGCGTAAGAAGATCCTGATTCCTGATTCGGCTCACGGCACGAATCCCGCCACCGCCGCAGTGGTCGGCTACCAGGTGCAGAACCTGAAGTCGAATGCCGAGGGCATGGTGGACCTTGCCGAGTTAGAAAAGCTGGTCGATGAGGACACGGCAGCCCTGATGCTGACCAGATCCACAAGATCGCCGACATCCTTCACGCCAAGGGCGCGTTGCTGTACATGGACGGCGCCAATATGAATGCGCTGGTCGGTAAGGTTCGTCCGGGCGACTTCGGTGTGGACGTGATGCACCTGAACCTGCACAAGACCTTCTCCACGCCGCACGGAGGCGGTGGCCCAGGTTCGGGTCCAGTGGCCTGCAAGAAGATCCTGGAGCCTTTCCTTCCGACACCCGTGCTCGCAACCAAGAGCGACGGTATGCTCACGCTGGACTACAACCGTCCGCAGAGCGTGGGCCGTGTGCGCGCCTGGTACGGCAACTTCGGTATGTTTATCCGCGCCCTGGCCTACATTCTGGCCAACGGTCCGGATGGCCTGCGCCAGACGACGGAAGACGCTGTTCTCAACGCCAACTATCTACGCGCCAAGCTGGAAGATGTCTTTGACCTGCCGTTCAAGACAGCATCGATGCACGAGGTCGTCTTCAGCGATAAGCTACAGGCGAAGAATGGCGTGAAGACCGGCGACATGGGCAAGCGTCTGCTCGACTACGGCTTCCACGCCTATACGGTGAGCTTCCCGCTCATCGTTGCCGGCGCGATGATGATTGAGCCGACCGAGAGCGAGAGCCGCGAGGAGCTGGACCTGCTGGTCGATGCTCTTCGCCAGATCGCGCGTGAAGCTGAAGAGAATCCGGAGCTGGTGAAGACTGCTCCGCATACAACCCGCCTGCGGCGCCTGGATGAGACCACGGCTGCCCGTAAGCCGATCCTTCGCTGGAAGGCTCCGGCTGCGAGCACTCCACTCACCCCTGATACCGCAGCGAAGGAGTGGTAGTTTGGCGAATGTCTTCCACGACCGGCGCGAGGAGCTCGAGAAACACGAGTTCATGATGGGTGTTGCTCGTGGAAGACTCGCGGTATCGCTCGATGTGCTGACGGATGCTTTGGCTATGGTGGGACAGCATGGCGTCTACTGCACCTCGAACCGTAATCCAGCGGTTCCGGCGCTCGATCTGCAGTTTGTGTTGTCGCAGATTACGGGGGCCAAGGAGCTGATTCAGTCTGTGATGCAGGAGCTGGAGAGCCAGAAGAAGGTTTGAGGTTCGCGCTAGGCAACGAAAAAGCTCCGACAATGTCGGAGCTTTTTGAGCTTGAGGGGATGGTGCACCCGAGAAGATTCGAACTTCTGACCTACAGCTTCGGAGGCTGCCGCTCTATCCAGCTGAGCTACGGGTGCCCTATTCAACGAACTACCGAACCCTGTCCCCTAGCCTAACACGGCTGAAAGTTGCCAGTGAGCAGAGACCTCCGCGAAGCGGATTCGCACCAGCAGGTGCGAATGTCTTGCTTAAGGGGACGGCTTTTAGCCGTCCCCGTCCCCGCACTGAAGTAAATGCGGCTTTTTAGCCGCTGAGGTACGGTTCTCGGTCTTGACCTCAGCGGCTAAAGCCGCATGTTTTCTGGATGTCATGTCGGCACGGCTGAAAGCCGTGCCCTTAAGCAAGACCGTCGCGCAAGCGCGATGACAAACCTTTCGCGAAGCGAAAGGTTTGGGTAACAGCAGGTCCTTCGCCTACGGCTCAGGATGACAAACAGAAGCGGATCGCGCGAAGCGCGATACCCACTTCTGCTTCGCAGATATGGGGCACCCAGCACTATTCCTCTAGCTGCGGGTGCGGTAGGGCTGGGAGGTGAAGGTGATGGGAGCATCTTCGCGGGTGGAGTCGAGGACGAAGATCTGGAAAGTGTCTGTGTTGGCGGAGACGCGGACTACGATGTGACCCTGGCGGCTACGGAACTGGGGAACGAAGCGGTTGTTCAGGAGCCGGTTGGCGGGCAGGGATTCTGTGGCGTAGACGTCGTGCTTTGCTGCTCCTGGCCACTCGCCGAGCATGCGTTGTGCCTGGGCTGGGCCGGGGTGGCCTACGTCCCATGCCTGGATGATGTAGGCCTGCGCGTCGAGGGCGCGGACGAACTCTGCTCCAGTGGAATCGAAGTAGCCGTGATGGTTGGCGGTGGCTA
>JAEKKE010000546.1 GCA_019510535.1 Acidobacteriota bacterium | reverse complement strand
ATCTCAATGACAGCCGTCACACTCTCAGGCGACTTGTCGCCAATGGGCAAGCCAAGATAATCAACCATTGCGGAGTTATTAATCCTCGAGATGGGAATGGGTACTGCGGAACCTTATCACAGTCATGCCGGTCACTGCCTTCGGGCGGTCCGGCCCCTGCCACTATAATCAAGCAGATGAAGGCGCATGTCTACGTTACGTTGAAAACCACCGTCCTGGACGCCCAGGGCCAGACCATTGCCAACGCCTTGCGCCGTCTTTCCCTGACCGGCGTAGCGGCCGTCCGGCAGGGCAAATACTTCGTTCTGACGCTTGATCCCAGCCTGGATAAGGCAGCCGCCGAGGCCCAGGTGGACAAGATCGCTCGCGAAGTGTTGACCAATCCGGTGATCGAAGAATACAGCTTCCGCATAGAGGAGTAACCGGGCGCGCCAAGCATGGCATAATCCCATTGGCACGCCTCCCGGCCATGAAAAATTTCCGTATCTTCCTCGGCGCCATTGCCGGCTCGTTGTTCGCGCTGGCCGGATATCTCGTCTGGTTCTTCTCCATTACCAAGCATGATCCCTGGCTGCCGGCCTCGACCGGCTACATGGTGGAAACTGCGCTGGCGGGGATTTTGGTTGCCCTGATCGGCGGCCTGTTGGCGACGCTGATCGCGGCAAACACGTCCGCTGGGTCGGCGGCTTCGGCCATCATTTTCATCCTTTCTGCCTGGAACATCTGGCAGACCTGGCGCCAGTTCTCTACCTTCTGGGCTCCGATTATCGCCATCCTGGTGATGACGCCGGCGGCGTATATCGGCGGACACCTGCCCCGGAAGCATCACGTCTAGCCGGTAGAAATTCGTCGCGTAATGGCGTGGGGACAGCTATGCTGTGCTCATCCATGGACCGCCGCCGCTTCCTTGTGAGCTCTGCTGCTGCTGTGTCTACTGTGTCTGCGCACCGCATCGCGTTTGCGGCTGCGGCTGCGCCGACATCGGCAATGCTGATTGTTGCTCCGGAAAAAGTGGGGCCGATGGTCCCTGCGGACTTTCTCGGCCTGTCGTACGAGAAGATGCAGCTTGCCGATCCTGCGTTCTTTTCCGCAAATAACAAAAAGTTGGTGGGACTGTTTAAGACGCTTGCGCCTGCAAGTCTTCGTCTGGGAGGCCGGACGAGCGAGTTCTCATGGTGGAAGGCGACCGCCGAGACAGCGCAGCCGGAGCGTCAGATAACATCGCGTTCCACCTCGAGTGAGCCTGTCCCGGAGCTTCGGTATGCCGTGACGCCCCAGGCCATTCAATCTTTGGCAGGGTTTCTCGACGCGACGCGATGGAGCTGTATCTACGGTTTGAATCTGGGGACCGGGACCGTAGACGAGAACGTGGCGGAGGCGGAGTATGTGGCGTCCAAGCTGGGGAAACATCTGGATTTCTTTCAGCGTGGCAATGAGGTGGATCTGTATGGCCGGCACCTGCGTGATGCGGATGCATGGACCGTGGAGGCCTTTGTCGAGGAGTGGATACAGCAGGCACGGGCGATTCATCGGCGTGTGCCCGGGGTGAGGTTCGGGCTCCCGGATATTGCGTGGAACCCGGAGTGGTTTCACCGGATTGCGGAGTTGCTCGCCACGGAGAAGGACCTCCCGAAGATCGCCGCTCTTACGCATCACTACTACTTTGTCGGCCCGCCTTCCGATCCGAACGCCACCATCCCACAGCTGCTTGGTCCGGATCAGAGAATCGTGACTACGGCGGAGGCGGTGCATGATGCGGCAGTGTCGCTGAAGACGCGCTATCGCATGACTGAGGGAAACACTTGTTACGACGGTGGCAAACCTGGTCTTTCTGACACCTTCGCTTCGGCGTTGTGGGTGGCGGACTATCTGTTGAAGCTGGCGTTGCTGGGGTATAGCGGAGCAAATATTCACGGTGGCAGCAGCGAAGCTATTGCTGCCGCTCTCGGCGGCAAACTTCCAGGAGAAGAGCTTATCCAAGAGAACGAGACCCATCCACGGCCGTTCTATACGCCAATC
>JAEKKE010000545.1 GCA_019510535.1 Acidobacteriota bacterium | reverse complement strand
GTCGCTGAATCGTCCGGAGCCGGCGCCGATGGCCTCGGTCGCAAACCTGCCGGCAATGGACCGGACCACGTTGACGGCAGCGTTGAAACCGCTGGAACGCCGGGGGTTACTGTGCAATGAGGCCAACCCGAACGACCGAAGGTCACGCATGTTGAGCCTGACGGCGGAGGGGCATGCCGCGTTGCAGGCCGCGCTTCCCTTATGGAAGCAGGCGCATGCGGAGTTGGATAAGGCTGTTGAGTCGGCAACGGATTTGCGAAGCGGATTGATGGCGCTTTCGCGGTGAATGAACTGGCGTCTGGACCGGCCTGCCGAAAGCAGCCGGCAGCGGGAAAATCCTTGTTTTCCAAAGCGGAACTGGAGCATTTATCGGTTTGTAACTTTTTCATTGCTTGATTGACGCGCCTGTAACTGCGCGCAATAATCTCAGGCACACGATTGGGAGGTGCGCCTATGCGCGTACACTCTGTTTCATTTCTGATGATGCTGTGCCTCACCGCCCCATGCGCGGTTACGGCTCAGCGTGCTTCTAACCCAGACGGCCGGGTGGCCACCGATGTACGGATGCATGAGACGGAAGAATGGCATCAAATCTCGCTACACCTGCCCGACCCGAAACTTGCCCCCCATGAAAAGCTGGAGGTAGCCGGCGATATTCTGCGTGCGCGCCGGTATCCGCTGGATGCCATGGACTACTACCGCTATGCGCTGGAGCGCGGCGGCGACAAGGCGAGATTGACCAACAAGATTGGACTGATCCAGTTAGAGATGAATGACAGCCGCTCCGCACGCCAGAGCTTTGTGCTATCAACGAAGATCAATAAGAAGTATGCGGAGGCCTGGAACAACCTGGGCACGGTGGATTACCTGGAGCAGCACTTCGGCAGCTCGATCGGCGAGTACAAGAAGGCGATCAAGCTTGATAAGAAGTCTGCGGTCTTTCATGCCAACCTGGCGGCGTCTTACTTCAGCCAGAAGGACATGGAGTCGGCACAGAAGGAGTTCCAGACCGCACTCACGCTTGACCCGCAGATGTACGAACATCGCGCTTCCGGCGGCATTGCGACTCATGTGATCTCGGCCAACGATCGTGCCCGCTTCTGCTTTGAGCTGGCACGTGTCTATGCCCGTAGTGGCGAGACCCAGACGATGTACCGTTACCTGGCGAAGGCAGCCGAAGGCGGCATGGATGTGAGCAACGCCGTCAAAGATGACCCGGTCTTCCGCAAGTACCAAAAGGATCCGCAACTGGCGCTGTTGATTCGCGACACGCGCGCCTTCCTGATGGCGATTGAGAGCCCGCCCTCGGTTCCGACTCCTGCGTCTGCGATTCCGCCGCAGCCGCCGTCGCACTAAACACTAGTCTTCGTAGTCATTCTCGCGATACGGGCAGTGTCTGCAGCCGTTGTTACAACAATAGCCACGGCGTAGCAGGTATTGTGCCGTGAAGACGAGATACTCGCCCTCGTAATAAAAGTCGCCGGGCTGCAGTTCGTCTAGCGGAGATGGCTGTGGCGCATTCGGAGATGGTTGCGGCGTATTCATTGCTCCGCGGGATTATAACGAGTTGAGGAGGGCGATGGCGTGATACCGCGTCGCCTTCGACGGTTAACGATCAAACCGTTCGAGGATTGGGACTAGAAGATGAGCAACCCTTTGGAGCTTCGCTCGAATATCCCACCCATCACGATGTGATGGATGGGGCGCCCAGAGTGAGGTGACCGAATTTGCCTTTGCCGAGACATCCTAGAAGAGACCGGCAGGCGGAGCCGAAGCCTGCGTAGGAGGTTTTGCGACCGGTGTGGCGATTTCTTCTTCCTTCTCACAGAGACCATTGCGGTAGCGGACAACGTTGCGCGGCATGGCGGCAACGCGTTCGCCAGGCAGAACCACGCCGACAAGATTCATGGGATCTGCACCGGCTACAACGACCTCGCGATCGTCGGCGGGGCGGTTCTTCATCTGCCGCAGCGAGTCAACGGCTTCAGGAAGAGCGAACTGTTCGCCGCCGACTCCGATGA
>JAEKKE010000548.1 GCA_019510535.1 Acidobacteriota bacterium | reverse complement strand
GTCATCAGCATGAGTATGCGGCGTGGCGCGCGGGACCGCATAGCGCGACGTACGCGCAGATCTTCGCTGATGCGGAACACAATGCCAAAAGGCGACCGGCCGACGATTGCCTGCGCTGCCATGGGATGCACTTTGGCGGTGGGATTCGCGACCTGGTGCAGCCGATGAATGCGAAAGGGCCGTGGCACCTGGTCCAAACGTCGCTTCAAGACAAGCCGACGATGCCCTGTATGGCATGCCACCAGCTGCACCGCGAAGGGCCGACACAGAGCAAGCCTGCAGAGCGGATATCTGCGACTGCAGAGCCCATACCTGCGACGCTAGCGTTCTTCGATCGGCGGGAGCAGATGCACTTCGGAGCGGGGCAGCTTGGGATGCCAGTGCTGTTTGATGGTGGACGTGCGGTAAAGATCAGTCCCGATCAGAGGCAGGCGATCTGCTATCAATGCCATGCGCCACGGCAGCCTGAGGCGGCGAGTTTGGCTGCGGTGAATCATTGGGGATCGCAGGTCGGATCGGGCGATGATCGAACGCCGATGGGCGTGCACGAGGGAATAAGCTGCTTCGCGTGCCACAACGGACATAGCGAAAATGCAGCGGCTTCGTGCAAGACGTGCCATCCGCAGATGTCGCATTGCGGCATCGATGTCGAGAAGATGGACACCAGCTTTGCGAACGCGAAGAGTGGGCACAACATTCACTGGGTGCGCTGCGCGGATTGCCATCAGCATGGTGTACCAAAGCCGAAGATCGCGGCACGCACTGCGGCGGTCGGAGCCCAAGACCGGGCAGCCGCCTCAGAATAGGACCTCGCGGAGCGGAACAGCTACTCTAATTGAGGAGCGAGGCCGACGTTGGCTGGAGCGGGCAAAACGCGCATCGATGTGCTGCTGGTTGATCGCAATCTTGTTGCGAGCCGGGAGAGAGCGCGTGCGTTGATCCTGGCGGGGCGCGTTCTGGTTAACGAGCAGAAGATAGACAAGCCGGGAGCCACAGTTGCGTCAGACGCCGGCATTCGCATGCTTGGCGAAGACATGCCGTACGTCAGCCGCGGCGGACTGAAGCTTGAGGCGGCACTCGCTCACTGGCATATCGACCTGAATGGGCGGGCTTGTCTGGACGTGGGCGCGTCAACGGGCGGGTTCACCGATTGTCTGCTGCAGCGCGGGGCGGCGCACGTGACGGCAGTGGACACGGGGTTCGGGCAGATTGCGATGAAGCTGCGCAACGACCAGCGCGTGACGTTACTGGAGCGAACGAACGCGCGGTTTCTTGCGCCAGGTGCACTCGCCGAGGCGGGGATGCCGTTGCTCACAATGCTGGTGATGGACGTTTCGTTTATCTCTGCGACGCTTCTGCTGGGGCCGGTATTTGCGGCGGCGCCGGCGCTGAGTGAGGCCGTGATCCTGGTGAAGCCGCAGTTCGAGGCGGGCCGCGGAAATGTCGGTAAAGGCGGCATCGTGCGCGATCCCGAGGTGCACAAGCTTACGGTCGATAAGGTCGCGAGTGCGGTGGCTGAACTCGGGTGGCAGGTTGTCGAGACAATTCCTTCGCCGATTACGGGGACTGAGGGGAATGTGGAGTTCCTGCTGTATGCGAAGAAGGGCAGCTCCTAGTCACCCAGTTCTCGGCGATCTATTTTGTGGGCGCTCCATTTAAACTGAGAGCGCATGACCCCTGTCGCGATTGTCAGTAAGCCGCGGAAGCCTGAACTGGCGCAGTTGCTGCCCGAGTTGATCGAGTGGCTGCGCAAGCATGACTACGATCCTCTGCTTGATCACGAGGGCGAAAGTTATACGGATGCAGCACCCGCCGTGGACCGCGCGGACCTGCCCGCACACAAGCCCAGGCTGGTGATTGTGCTTGGCGGCGATGGCACACTGCTCTCTGTTGCCCGCATTTTTGCAGCGACGGGGACGCCGATTCTGAGTGTGAACCTTGGATCGCTGGGCTTTCTGACCGAAGTTCGTCTTGCAGATCTCTACACCACGCTGGAGAGCTGGTGCTCGGACTGCCACACGATG
>JAEKKE010000402.1 GCA_019510535.1 Acidobacteriota bacterium | reverse complement strand
AACACTGCCTCCAACGGCTGGAATTTCGGATCGCCATCCGCCAATCCAAAGTGGAAGCGGTAGCAATGAAGCACGACATCCACAAAATCGGGATTGTCAAAGGATGCTGCGGTCTTGGATAAGGTACCTTCGGTGAATTTCCAATTCGGTGACCATTCGCTCCACAGCATACGCGCCAACTCCTTGCGCGACTTGGTGAGGGCGACGCGGCCTCGGTCTGTTTGAAACAGATGCTGGTACCACATCGTTTTCTCCAGGGAGGGAGGAAAACCTTTTCCTTGCGCCTCAATGTCCACGATGTCGTAACCGGCATAGGAAACGAGGCCGCCAATCTTGTCGGGCCAAAGTGCCGCAGCGACACACGAGGCAACGCCACCCCAGTCGAACCCGGCGAGGATCGCTCCCTCGATTCCGAGTGCGCCGAGTATTTCGATCAGATCTCTTCCTAGAGCAGCCTGCTGTCCCGAACGCATCGTCGATGACGAAAGAAACAACGTGGGACCATACCCCCGAACAAACGGACGAATCACCCGCGCTCCTTGCTCGACCAGAAGAGGAATCACATCATCAAACGCATGTACGTCATAAGGAAAACCATGCGCAAGGACGACCGGCCAACCATCGTTGGCGCCGTCTTCAAGGTAGGTAACGAGTAGATCGCTAGTCTGTACGCGACGAAGTGGCATTGACATTCTTACCTTCCGAAATTTTCGATGTGCTTGGCTAGCTGAGGATGCAGAATCGAGTTCCAGATCGAACGACGACCACATTCATTCCAGAGATGCTCGATCTTCTCGCCCAGGAGATGACGATGCGGCAACTTCGGAAGGCCCACAAGATTACCCAAGCGAAACTCGCTAAAGAGCTTGGTGTGAACGTACGGGCAACTTCACCGTGGATGCCACCCATCTAACTTCAAAAAAGAAAGGCGTGTCTTGCTCGTCAGCTCGCCTTCCTCACGAAAGCTGCAACATTGGTTTTTAGAGCTGCAGGTCTCTTACGGTCCATGGCGAACGTCCCAGGTCTTTCTCGGCCCAACCCGCCCCATCTCCTTCGGTTCCATCTCGCACGCGCTCGAGACTCGGCGATTCCGCTCGATCTCGGCATCCTGAAGCGTCCGATCTCCCTCTGGTTTTTACTGCTGTGCGTCGTTGCGTTTCACGGCCCGATGCTGGCCATGCGCTTGCCGGCCGGAAGCTACGATGCCAACTTCCACATGTCGATGGCGGCGAACTATGCCGAGCACTGGTTCGACCCCTGGAACCCGAAGGCCTTCGCAGGCTTCTCTGAAGCGACCTATCCACCCTTGACGCATCAGTGGATCGCGATGCTCTCCCACATCGTGGGACTCACCTACGGATTCATGATGGTGCAAGGCACCGTCATCTTGCTGCTGCCCATCGCCGTATACCAGTTCGCTCTGTTGTGGACCGATAAGCGCTCGGCCAGCTACGGAGCCTTCTGTTCGATCTTTCTCGGTTCACTCGCCCTTCTGGTCTATCTGGATGGGCAGATCGGCACGACCTCCTCAGCCACGCTCTATCTGTTGGCCCTGCCTTACTTCTACCGCTACGTGGTGGACGGCACGGTGAGAGAGTTGCCCTTCGGTGTCTCCATCGCCTGTACCGCAGCAGCCGCGCATCATGCGACGCTCATCTTTGGCCTGCCGCTTTTTGTATTGCCCCTGGTTTGGCTGGCGATGATCGACGTCAAAGACAAGTCGGGATCGAGGCTCGCCGCTTTGGGACGCGTTGGCTGCTTTTTTACGCTGACAATCGTAGGCGTCCTGCTGATTCTCACGCCGTATCTCCTGGCGCTCATCAAGCACCCGATCGATCAGATCGTGATTCCCCACACCAGTCGCGCTAATTACATCCTTAATCCGGTCTGGGGTGTCCACTACTTCTTGCTGCCCTATGGCCCGGTCGCGCTGGCCATACCGTTCATCTTCTTCAAGGGAGCAGAGCGCCGTCTGCGGCCTCTCTTGTTCGGTTTCTATCTGGCCTTTCTGCTCGGTCTTGGTGGAACCACGCCGGTAGCCAAGCTGCTTCTAGGCCGCGCCTTCAATGTGCTCACGCTGGAGCGCTTCAGCTTCTATGCGCTGCTGCTTGCCATGCCCTTTATGGGGATGGCGATTTCGAAGCTCGTCGACCGCTTTCAAGCACGCGGCGCCCTCGTGATCGCGGTAGCGATCATTGGCTGGGGCGCCTTCGCTGCTTCCTGGAACCACTACTTCCCGCTGCTGGCTCCGCCGCCGGATGTGCAGCCGATCATCCGATTCCTCAATGAGAAGGATCATGCCCGTTACCGTTACCTGACGCTGGGCTATCCCAACAGCCTCTCCGCCATCATGCCCTACACGAACGCCTCCAGCGTGGACGGCGAATATAACTCCGGGCGAACGCTACCCGAGCTAACGAGCCACGCTGTAGCGCAGCTCACCACTGCACGCTTTTATGGCGCCGATGGTATCGCTGCTCTGCGGGAGATGCTGCAGCATGCGCATCGTTACGGCCTGCGTTACATCTTTGTGCATGATCACTCCTATGACCCGCTACTCGCGTTTGCGGGCTGGCGTCCCCTGCAGAAGCTGGACGGCAATACCGTCGTCTGGGGGACGATCGGAATCCCACCCGCGACTCCAATCGCGTCACCGCTGCGTCCGCCGAGGTGGCAAGGAGTCATGTGGGGCATCTTCCCCTTTGGGGCGAGCCTGGTCACCATCTCCCTGTTTCTCTTCTTCCGTCAACGCGAAGAAGAGATTGCTGACGTTTTACCCTCTACTGCGCTTGTTTCTGAGGCCCTATGACTGCGTACGAGTACAGCATCGTCATTCCCGCATATAACGAAGCACGTCGCATCACCGTCACGATTGAACACATCGCCGCCTTCATCGAGGCAAAGTCGTGGAGTGCTGAGGTGCTGGTTGTGGATGACGGCTCGGTCGATGGCACCTCGACCGTAGTGCAGCAACTCGCCGAACGCTTCCCCGTGGTGCGCCTCATCACGCTTCACAGGAATCAGGGCAAAGGAAACGCGATCCGACTGGGTATTGAGGAGTCCCGCGGAGAGCTGATTCTCTTTGCGGACGCCGATGACTCCACCCCCATCGAAGATGCGCCGAAACTCTTCGATGCCTTGAGAGCCGGCGCGGACGTGGCTATGGGGTCTCGCTGGATCGACCCCGCTTACCAGCTACGGCCGCAGCCGTGGTATCGCCTGCTCAACGGACGCTTTTACAGCCTGCTGGTGCGCACCTTACTCGGCTTGAACTTCAAAGACACGCAGAACGGATTCAAGGCGTACAGTGCTCGCGCCGCAAAGGCGATCTTCCCGCTGCAGAAGATTGGCGGATGGGGCTTTGACGCAGAGGTGATCTTCCTCGCTCAGCGATACGGCTTCAATGTGGTGGAGATCCCAGTGGACTACATCTACTATCCCGAGGGATCGAAGATCCGTCCCTACCTGGACGGAATCAACATGTTCCTGGAGCTGCTGAAAGTCCGCAGGAATAGCTGGAACGGGACCTACCCGAAACAACTCCAGATTACCGCTCGAAGCTGCACCGCGCCGATGGTCAATGAACGCGGAGGCTGCGATGCCTAAGACGTATCTATCCATCGTCGGCACGCGGCCGGAGGCGATCAAGATGGCTCCTGTGATCCGGGCCCTGGCCAGGCAAGGCGATCGCTCCGTGGTCTGCGTCACCGGGCAGCATGAGCATCTTGTGCCTCCCATCCTGAAGCTGTTTGAGATTGATCCTGAATATCGCCTCACGCCCACGCCGCAGGATGGCCAGCCCAATGGGCTCTTGGCGAGACTGCTGCCGCAACTGGACGCGATCCTAAAAAAAGAACAGCCCTCACACGTGCTGGTGCAAGGCGATACCACCTCTGCTATGGCTGGAGCGCTTGCTGCCTGTTACGCTAAGGTGCCTTTGGCCCACATTGAGGCAGGAATTCGATCGGGATCGAATCACGAGCCCTTTCCCGAAGAAGCTCACCGCAGAATGATCGATGCGATGGCAGACCTGCACTTCGTGGCGACTGCGGAGAACCGCCGGACTCTGTTGAAAGAAGGCCGTAGCGAGCGCCAGATCCACCTCACCGGCAATACCGGCATCGACGCCATGCGCTATGCAGCCTCACTTCCCTTCAACCACGCTAACTCACTTCTCAAAGCTCTGCCTGTGGGCCAGCGGAAGCTGATCCTGATCACACTGCATCGCCGTGAGAGCCACGGTGAGCCCCTGGGCCGGGTGTGCAAGACTCTTCGCACGCTGGCCAGACGCTATGCGCGCACCGCACACTTTGTGCTACCTGTGCATCCGAATCCGGCGGTCTCCAGCACCGTGCGCGAGTTCCTCAGCAACGAGGACAACATCACGCTCACCTCGCCTTTGTCCTACAGGGAGATGATCGCCGCAGCGCAAGCCTGCTACTTCGCCATGATCGACTCCGGCGGATTGCAGGAGGAGCTTCCAAGCCTCGGGAAGCCTGCGCTTGTTTTGAGAAATGTGACCGACCGCCCAGAGGCCGTGGCTGCAGGTTCCGCCAAGCTCGTGGGCGTCTCCTCGGAGTCCATTCTCGAGGCCTTCACCGAGCTGATGGACAACGAGGATCTGTACGAAAGCATGGCGCAAGTTCGCAATATCTACGGTGACGGTAGAGCTGCGGACCATATCGCTTACGTGCTTTCGGATCAGATCGCCCACGTACTTGAAGAATGCGCTTGAAGGGAGATCGCCCATGACGACGATGGTTGCAACAGCGGTAGCAGGGAGAGATGTATCAAACGACGCGGGCGAGTGGTTTCTAACCTCAGGCATTCGAGACGCCGAGGGCGGTGTGGCTCGCTTTTACCGCAGCGAACTTGGACAGAACGCTCCTATCTCGACGGAGATTACCGGATACGCCGCCTCGGCTCTCATCTCGCTCTATAAGCAAAGCGGCGAAAACCGTTACCTCGACGCGGCGATGACAACCGCAAATTATCTCGTGCGGGCCTGGGACCCAGATACGGAAACCATGCCGTTCGAGTGCGGCCGCGGGGCGAAGTACGACTCCTATTTCTTCGACGACGGCATTATCATCCGCGGACTGCTGTCGGTATGGCGGCTCACCCGCAGGTCTGAGTTTCTTGCAACAGCCATGCAGTGCGGCGCCAGCATGGCTCGGGACTTTTTCGACGGCGAACACTTTGGGCCGATTCTCTCATTGCCTGAAAAGACACTCCCTCCTTACGTGTCAGCGCAATGGTCTCAAGGTCCGGGCTGCTATCAGTTGAAGTCAGCCCTGGGCTGGTATGAGCTATGGGAGATCGGGAAGAATGAGCATCACCTTAAGCTTTATCGCAGCATGCTGGCCTCAGCCTTAGCGACGCACGAGGCATTTCTACCTGGCGTGACCGACCAGCAAAAGGTCATGGATCGGCTTCACTCTTATGTCTACTTCCTCGAAGGCTTGCTGCCGGTCGTGCATGAGGAGGAGTGCGCGGATGCGATGCGCCACGGCATTCCCAAAGTGGCTCAGTACATGCAGAGCATCGCACCGCAGTTCCTTCGCGCCGATGTCATTGCGCAGCTGCTCCGCGTCCGCATCTTCGCCGACGACTACAGCGTGCTGCCGCTCGACTCCGCTGCCGCAGAGCAGGAAGCCGCAACGCTGGTAAGTTTCCAATCTGAGGAGGAAGACGGTCGCCTGTCTGGCGGCTTCTGGTTTGGAAGGCGCAACGGCGAGATCGCTCCCTACATGAATCCGTGGGTGACCTCATTTGCTTTGCAGGCACTTCCCATGTGGAACATGCGTGGCAGATTCAAAACCGATTGGCGTGAGTTGATCTAATCTGCCCGGTCTACCTCTGCCTTCCGATGCGGGACCGGAAGAGTTCCAGGTAGGAGTCGACGACGCCTGGCATAGGAGTACCCGATGCCGCACGCAGGTTCTGCAGCGACATCTGCAGACAGGTTTCATCGGACTGCAATAAACGAAGCATTTGCGCGGCTAGAGCCTGGCTATCATCGCGAGGATAGATTGCCATCGCCACGCCCTCTTCTCGCGCCATCTCTGTGAACTCTTCAATGTCCGAGGCCACGATTGGCAGAGCGTGCTGGCAGGCCTGATGCACCACGCCGCTGGTGCCGGCCGCCGAGGTGTACGGCAACACCACCAGGCGCGCGCGTCCAAAGACGGCGGGAACCTCTTCCTCCGGAACATACCCCAGGAACTGGATAGTCCGGTTCTCCCGATGTTGATTGCGCAATCCTTCCAGGTAGCCGGGCGTACTGGGATGATCTTTACCGGCCACGTGTAAAACGGCGTCGGGAATCTCTCGCAGGACCTCTTTCATCGCTGCGATCAGGATCTCTACCCTCTTGTAGGTTCCCCAGTAGCCGAATGCCAAGACTACAGGCTGTTTGCGATCCGGCAGCACGACGGCGTCTATGGGACTATCCACAAAGGTCCCATGAGGACGGTACTGCACCTGATCTGCTGGAACACGATATGCATCCAGTAACAACTGACGAAACGTCGGCAGCAGCACCGTGATGTCTCCGGACCAGAGCAGTGCTTGAGTCGCCGCGCGCCCGGCCATACGATACGCGCCGGCAAAACGAACCTGTGCATCCTCCAGATTGATGCGCTCGAAGACGGTGTGCAGCGTGATGTGCGTATAGTAGCCACTGCACCTCACTAGAAACGGCGTCAATACAGACAGAAACGCCGCCACCGGAGTATTGGCAAAGGTCGAGAAGCCCATGTTGAACCAGACGCAGTCAGGCTTGTCTTTCCATACACGCCGCAGAATGTGGAACGCCGTGAGAAAGGAGTTGAACCTCCAGCACCGGCGCACGTCAAAGTTCTCGAGCTCGGGACCAGCCGCAGTTTGGTCTGCGTAGATCACAGCCTCAACCGAGGGATTCGACCGTAGCGCGCTCGCCAGGTGGAAGCCATACTCGTTCAGATCTCCGGAGCTCGGCGGAAACGTCGTGACCAGCGCGATCTTCAGGGGTGACGTGGAGGAGCGTGCCATCGTTCCCACTGTAAGATGCTCTCAAGACAACCCACCGTCGCTTCCTGCGGGGCCACAGTACCATAGAGCTGGCAATGCACGTCGTCGCAGTTTGCAGTACAGCGCGAAAGTGGCGGAATTGGCAGATGCACCAGACTTAGGACTGGCGGGGCAATCGGTGGGGTTCAAGCCCCTTTTCGCACCAAAGTTAGAGGGCCGCTCTTCGGAGCGGCCTTTTCTCTTGGAAAAAGAATATGAGAGAGTCCATCTTCGATGAAGCAATTGACCAGGAGTTTTGGTCAAAGATCCAACCCGGACACTGAAGATCCCCAAGAATCTCCGGCCGAAGGATAAACAGATTCTGACCCGGGAACAATTGCGGGCTGTCCTTAAAGAATCCTCACGACGAGATCGAGTCGTGCTGATGCTGGATATGACGGACGCACTTCCCCCAGCTTTCTGGATACCTCCAACTACCGAAACCGGGTTTTGAAACCCCCGGCGGAATCGCTGGGGCTTCCAAAGCTGAACCTACGACTTCCACCGTGTGACGGTAAGGATCCGAGAGCAAGTTATTGACGGCAAATGGCTTACGAGACGGTCGGCAAAACCGGCCCAAATGGCCATACTTGCCACAAAAATGCCACAAAGATTTTGCGTCTATAAACAGTGGGCGAGGGCTGACCGGCGGGATCAGCCCTCTTCAATTTGAGATCCAGGCTGCA
>JAEKKE010000524.1 GCA_019510535.1 Acidobacteriota bacterium | reverse complement strand
CGTAACCGTTCGAACAGCGCACACAGCGTCAACGACTCGCTCTCGCTGCAGCTGGGCAAGCATTTCCTCGCCGGCGGCGTTCAGTTGACCTTCAAGAACGACACCTTCGATCAGATTCGCGACCCGCGCGGTAACTTTGGTTTCACGGGACAGTGGACAGGATCGGCGCTTGCGGATTTCCTGCTCGGCTACATGCAGGCGGCGTCCATCAATCCGACGCACACCTATACCAACATCCGCACGCTGTGGCAGGGATACTTTGTCCAGGACAACTGGCATGTTCGCAATGGCCTGACAATCTCGCTCGGGCTGCGGTGGGACCACATGCCGCCGTGGGTGCAGAACAACGATCAGTATGCGGCCATTGCTACGCTGCCGAATGGCATCGCGGGTTCGTTGTTGACGCCGCAGACCTCACAGTACGGCCGCGGCCTGATTCCACCGCACTTCTACGACTTTGCACCGCGTATCGGTTTCAACTGGCAGCCGTTCGGCGCGGGCAAGACCGTGGTGCGCGGCGGATATGGCTGGTACTTCACCACCGATATCGCCAACCAGCCATTCACCTGGGCTGAAGGTGCACAGGCACAGTCTGGCGCTTCCATCAGTACCAGCAACCAGCCGACGATCGGTATTAAGACGACTCCATCGCTCACCTTCTCCAACCCGTTCCCCGGCGTGACGCTCGGCGGAGCGCCGACTTATCCCTTTGCCAACGCCGTCGATCCCAACCTGCAGGATGCCTATACGCAGCAGTGGAATCTCACGACAGAGCAGCAACTCCCGGCGAAGCTGATCGCGACTCTGGGCTACGTGGGCGCCAAGAGCACGCACAACTACACTTACTATCCTGACGTGAACATGCCAGTACCGGTCGATCCGTCGACTCCGGGCCTGGCTTCACTGGCCTCGCGTCGCCCGAACCAGACCTTCAAGTCCGGCACATCAGCACGCTCAATCGCTGGTGACTTCTCTAACGGAAGCGCAACTTACCACTCCCTGCAGGCCAAGCTGGAGCGACGCGTCGGCCGCGGCCTGACGGTGCTGGGGTCGTACACCTGGTCGCACGCTATCTCCGGCCCGTCGGATATCGGCGGATACGTAGGTGGCGGCACCTTCAACCCGACCGGTCTGAATATCTACAACCCGCGCTCTGACCGCTCTTCGGCGATCTTCGATCTGCGTCATCGCTTTGTGGCGACGGCGATCTGGGATATTCCGTTCTTTGCGCACACCACCGGTTGGAAGAAGGCCGCCTTCGATGGGCTGCAGGCTTCCACGATCGTAGTGGCCCAGACTGGACCCGCCGGCAGCGTCTTCAACAGCGCCGATACGACGGGCACGGGGCTGGCGTCTCGGCCGGACATCATCCCGGGTCAGAGCCCGAATACTCCCGCGGGTGGACGCACCAACGCGCAATGGTTCAACACCGCCGCATTCCGCACGGCCGCGGCAGGTACCTTCGGCAACGCTCCCCGCGTGGGTGTGGTGACGTTGCCGGGCATCCTGAACGACGACTCGTCGTTCGTAAAGGCAATCAAGTTCGGCGAGAAGCGCAATCTGCAACTACGCGCCGATATCTTCAACCTCTTCCTCCGCTATAACGCCAATCCGAACGCTGTAGGCCTTTCGCTCAACAACACCAGCACCTTCGGCAAGCTCGGTGGTGGAACCTCGGACGTAGTCTCCCGTGTCATTCAACTTTCTAAGACGAACCTCCTTTTTTGGCAGTCCGGAGTGGCATCGACTCCGGACTGCATTTTTTTGGGAGGAGGTTTGATACCTGTCCTCAGACGGAGAGATTGAGTGAAGCGGGAATGGTGGGAGCAGCGGGCTAAAGCCCGCTGCTCCCACCCGTTTCAAGCTGCTCCTATGCTTTCGTCCTACTCCGCCGAAACCGATTTACATACTCACCCGCCGTTACACCCAACACCCGTAGAAACGTGCGCCGCATGGCATCGGCAGAACGGAAGCCGCAGGCATCCGCAATCTCCTTCAGTCCCATCGACGAGCTGTCGATCATCTGCTGCGCAGCTTCAACCCGCATGCGGTCAACGAATTGTCCCGGGTTCATACGCGTCTCCCTCAGGCAGACGCGCGTGAAGTTTCGCGCACTCATCCCCATGCGCTCGGCAAGCTTTTCGACGGTGAGGTCTTCGCGCAGGTGCTCCAGCATCCACACTTGCAACTCGCGCAGCGGCTGAGAGGTGATTGCCTGGTGCGAGAGCATGTGGCTGTACTGCGATTGTCCGCCCGGCCGCACCAGGAACATGACCAGTAGGCGGGCTACGCGCAACGCAGCTTCATGTCCGTGGTCTTCTTCCACAAGTGCAAGGCATAGATCGATGCCGGCGGTGATGCCCGCGGAGGTATAGAGCGGTCCATCCTTCAAGAAGATAGATTCGGCTTTTACCGTGACTTCAGGAAACTCTTTGGCCAGCCGGTCACAAAAGTTCCAGTGCGTGACGGCGTTTCTTCCATCCAACAGACCAGCCTTGGCGAGAAGGAAGGCTCCGGTGCAGATGGCGGCAACGCGCCTTGCTTTGGCGCCTGCCTCGGCGATCCAGGAGATGAAGGCTTCGTCATAGACACCGTTCTCCGCTCCGGGACCTCCGACGACGACCAGAGTATCGATCTTCCCCGTGATCTCGCGGATGGGAATGGCGTTGGTGAGGGCGAGGCCCCGGTGAGTCGGAAGCGTATCGCCGTCTCCCGGGTGGGCAAGCTGCACCTCGTATCCGGGGACATTACTGAAGACCTCCAGCGGCCCGGCAACATCGAGAATTTGCACCGGAGGAGGACCGACGATTACAACCTTCCTCATACTCCGATTCTAACTAGGAAGCGCGATGGTCGTTCCTCCAGCGGCAAACGGCTTAACCACGCCACATCGAGTTGCGGATCACACTGCAGAAGTTGCCGCGCTTGAAGTTCGGGTCCTTATCGGCGAGCACATCGGCCTTCACATTGCCGAAGGTAGTCTCCGGCTTGTGATGGATGCCGTCGTAGAAGGCCTGGAGGATATCTTCCTTGAAGTGTGGCGTACGCGGAAAGGCGCTGACGACGGACTCACGGTCAGCGTCTGCAAAGCTGGTGTAGTCGATGCCAAGCACGTCCATCTCGACGCCGGCTGTCAGCAGGGCAACAACTGGATGCATATACTGCGGAATGCCCGGCGTGGTGTGCAGTGCGATGGCTGTCCAGACGTGATCGATCTCCTGCTCCGGAATCTTGTGGCTGCGCAAGAATTCACGGGCAGCATTGGCTCCGTCCACCTCAAAGCGGTCGTGAGCGCTGCTGTGAGAGGGCATCAGACCGATGTCATGAAACATCGCTCCCGCGTAGAGAAGCTCAGGATCGAAGTTCATCCCACGGCGCTTGCCGGCAAGCGCCGCAAAGAGATAAACACGGCTGGAGTGGTTGAAGAGCAGGGAAGTCTCGGTATCGCGGATGAAGGTGGTGATCTCCCGTGCGAGCTTGCTGTCAGGGATGGTGATTCCGGAGATGGCGGGCAAGGTGCCAGTCGTCATGGTCTGCTGCCTCCTGCTCTCAAACCTAGAGCAGTCAGACAATGGACGCCACGACACAAATACAGCAATTTCGGACAGGGGTGGGCAGACGTCTTGCAGGGGAACGGGTGGGAGCCGTGGGCTTCAGCCCACGGTTTACGTAGCGTTTAGTAAGGTGGGCTTTAGCCCTGGGTCTTCCCTCTGGGACGCAAAAGACCCAGGGCTAAAGCCCATAGAGTTTATGTAGCCC
>JAEKKE010000523.1 GCA_019510535.1 Acidobacteriota bacterium | reverse complement strand
GGGTTGCAGCGCGGCACGAGAGATACGGTATCCGCGCTTGGGGATGGTTTCGATATAGTCCGCTCCATTCGGCAAGCGGCCAAGAAGACGCCGCAGCATAAAAATGGTCTGAGTGATATTGTGATCTTCAACCGCCGCATCGAACCATACCTTGTTGAGCAGGTCTTCACGGCTAACAACTTCACCTTGGGCATCGAGCAGGACTGACAGCGCTTGTAGCTGCCGTTTCGTCGCATTTACAACAACCAGGCCTCTGGTGAGGCTCAGTGGGTTACGTTCTAATGTGTATTGTCCGAGGAACTGCATACTACCCCTCTCCACTACAGCTCCCGTTCTTTATCGAACGGTTTAGTGATGCTGGCGGATATGTAGGGTAAATGACAAGGATCAAACGGTTTTCCTACGAACTCTTTGGTTATTCTTTCCGAGTTACCTTACGGCCAGTTGTGAGGACAAACGACCTTAAAAAGCCGCCTCGCCTTTGATCCAAATCTGGTTTTACAAAGGAAAAAGCGTTTTCTGCTCCTAAGTACCAGGTAACCAAATCCAGGTAACCCGCCCTGTCGAATTTTCCAAGGAAAAATCGGCTTTTTCTCTCCTAGGTACCAGGTAACCACTTCGGGTATCTCCGCCCCATTTATTACAGTCGGCAGAAGCGGTCGGCTGCCCTTGACAACTGTCAAAAGACAGATCAAAGGAATTTGGGTGAACCTCAAACTAAGTGAATAAGCGGGGTTGCCTGTGGGAATCGAGTCGCAGAACCGAATTCATCATGTGTTGATGCGACCTGTTAGAAGCCCTCTTTAGCATCCGCGTCACCGTGCTTCGCGGATATTCAGGAGACTTCCCCGCAAGGGCGGCCTTCATTATTCGGCGTCGCCGTCAGGCGCTCTTACGGAGATCCTTTTTATCCATGGTTGGGTCGTCGCGCTCATCTTCCGTCCGATACATAGACTCGGTCTCTTCGACGGGAAGGTGAGAGGTTACTCCCTGTTTGTTGCTTTCCGGGGTAAGGGTGCCGCGCTCTTTCATCTCGGCCGCCTCTGCACGTTGCTGCTGCCGTTCATCGTTTTCGGTTGGGCTGCGGTCTTCGCCCGTCCCTGCGGCCTTGGCGTTCTGCTGCGGTTGATCCTGAGGAGTTGTGCGATTTGCCATAGTCTCTCTCCTTCGGCAATCTAGGACGCGAATGAAGGCCGTCGCGTTGGCGGGCGCCTTGTCCCTATTTGTCTGTCTCAATCGGCCCTGAGGGCCTTCATCGGGTCAATCGACGCTGCCCGGCGCGAAGGAATGAGTCCAGCCACGGCAGCACAGAGAATCAACATCATCATCGCGCCGAAGAATGCCAGGGGATCATACGGCTTCACTCCATATAGGAGGCTGGCCATGAAGTGGGTAGCCATCAGCGCCGCGGGGATACCAATCGCCAGACCGATGGCGATCTGCCAAAGTGCGCCGCGCAACATCATGGCCACCACGCTGGAACGCGCTGCACCCAGGGCCATGCGGATGCCGATCTCGCTTGTCCGCCTGACAACGAAATAGGACATCACTCCATACAGTCCCACCGAAGCCAGGATGAGTGCGAGCAGACCGAACCCGCTGGTCAGCCGCGCCAGCAGCCTGTCCTGATTGAAGTTTCCGGCAACCTCCGCGTCGTATGGGCTGAAGTGCCTTACGGAAAGATTCGGATCGATGGAGGCCAGGGTTCTACGCGTGAGAGTTTCTACGTCCGCCGGTGCCTGCCTGAAATCGAGAATGATGAAGTTGAGATACATGGAGCTCTTCTCCGCGGCATCGGCATCCGATTCTTTGTATCCGCGGAACTGCTGAGACAAGGGGCGGAAGAAGAGTGGCCGCACCTCGCCGCGCGGATCGGTCATCTTGAAGTCTGCAAAGACTCCTGCAATCTCAAAGGCGCCTGAGTACTGGATGGAACCCACACCAAAGTGTTTGCCGATCGGGTCCTGGTTGGGAAAGAAGTGTCTGGCGAAGGCCTGATTCACCAGGACGACCTGCTGCGAGGTGGCAGTATCCTGTGTGGAGAAATTGCGGCCACGCACAATTGGTACCCCAATCGAATCGAGAAAGCGAGTGCTGGCGCGATCCCAGGCGGCGAAACACGGGTCCTTCGGGCCGGGCGCAGCGTGACCTTGAGGGATGACACACGAACCCCACATGTTGCCGCCGAGCGGAATATACCGGACAAGGCTGACGTTGGCCATTCCCGGCAGCGCTGTGAATCGATCTTCTATCTGCTGGTAGAGCGCGGGAAGCCGATCAACGGTATAACCAATGCCCTTTGGATCGATGGAGACTACATAACGGTTTGTGGTGGTGATGCCGAAGTTCTGGTGCTCCAGGTTGTGAAGCGATTTGGTCATCAGCAATGCGCCTGCCAGTAAGACCATCGACAGGGCCACCTGAAAGACGATCAGAATCCGCTGCGGCACGGACGAGCGGTCTGCGGTCGATCGATTCACTCCGCGAAGAGCATCAGAGGGCTGCGCATACGACGCCAACCATGCGGGCACTGTTCCAAAGACGATGCCGGTAAGCACTGACACGACAAACGTGAACGCCAGGACGGCGGTTGAAGGATACGAACCGGCATAGGCAACGGCCAGACCTGTCACACCGCCCATCAGGCTCAGCAAGACACTCTCGGTGAGAATCTCGCGTATGACTCTGAACCGCGATGCACCCAACGCGATGCGTACCGCCACATCAGCGCGGCGTGCGGTGCAGCGGGCTAGTAGCAGGTTGGCTATATTGGCGCAGGCTATGAGCAGGACGACTGTGGAGAGAATCATCATCATGCGCAGACCTGTGCCCGTCTGCTGCTGCAGTCTTTGAATACCGCCGCCGGCGGGTGCGAGAACGACATGCTGGCGCGGGATCAGCGCCGTGCCGCCATGATCGGCATACGTCGGACGAGTGGTAAGCCATTGCTGCAAGGCCACGGACAGCTTCGCCTGCAAAGCCTGAATGTTGGCGCCCGGGCGTACTCTGCCCAGTGGGTAGAGCCACAGCTGATCGACGCCCTTCAGTGAGGAGTTGGCACCTTCAAGCACGGGCTCACTGGCAAGGGGCATCCAGAAATCGGGCGGGTTGGCGATGATGCGATCGCCAAAGAATCCCGGCGGCGCAACGCCCGCTACGACGAAGGGATGCGTCTGCACGTAGAGGGTGGAACCGACGATGCCTGGGTCCGCGGCGAAGTCGGCCTGCCAGGTCTTGTAGCTCAGCACGAGTGTGGGTGTGGCTCCGGGTATGTCATCGTTTTCGCCGAGGACGCGGCCGACATACGCGCCTACACCGAGGGTCGCGAAGTAGTTGCCCGAGACATATTCGCTTCGCATGGGGCGGGCCGGCTCAGCGCCTTTGCGCACGCTGAATCCATTGCCTCCGGCCTCGACCGCCGCCAACTGCTCGAACTCCGGCGACGCCTGCTTGAGGTGGAGATAGAGATCGTAGGAGAAGATGTCAAAGTCGCCGTTATCGTTTTGATAGTTGTTGTAGTAGCAGCAATCGTTCTTGTCGCCGATGCGATAGAGACGCGAAGGATCATTCACCGGCAGCGAGCGTAACAGGATGCCCTGCACCAGAGTGAAGATGGCAGTATTCGCGCCGATGCCAAGCGCGAGCGTGATGACTACGGTGAGCGTGAACCCGGGCTCTTTACGTAGTTGCCGCAACGCATAACGAACGTCTTGAAGCCACTGCTCCAGACGCAGCCATCCCCATTGGCTTCGGGCTACATCTGCGATCATCGGCACATTGCCGAACTCATGGAGAGCCGCTCGGCGAGCCTCTTCCGGTGATTGCCCGCGTGTTACCCGCTCCGCGATTGCCATCTTCAGATGGCTTTCAAGCTCTTCCGTCAGATCGGATTTGCGCCGTAAGAATCGAAATAGTCTCATGTACTACCTCACTTCGCGGTCATGATTGCCTCGATGGTGGCAACCATCTTCCCCCAGCGTTCGTAGTCGGAAGCCAGTTGTTCCTTGCCCTGCTTCGTAATGCGGTAATACTTCGCGCGTTGATTGCTCTCGCTCTTGCGCCACTCAGCTTC
>JAEKKE010000522.1 GCA_019510535.1 Acidobacteriota bacterium | reverse complement strand
AGAGGTGATGGAGCCGAAGGCGCCGCTGGAGAGATTCATATTCGGAGTTCCCAGGTTTGCCTTGTTGAGGATGTTGGTGAAGGTGCCTTCCGCACGCAGCGAGACACGCTCCGTGATGGCGAAGCTCTTGCTGAGACCAGCAGAGAGATTCACTGTTCCGGGGCCGACGATGGAGTTGTTTTGCATATTGCCGAAGCGGCCGATAGGCAGAGGATCGCCGGTCAGACCGCGGCCGGTGTGGCACTGCGAGCCCGGAGTCCAGGTCGGTGTGCCCGGGCAGGTAAAGGCCGCGGGATTGAACCAGCGGGCAGCGGTGCGATTTGTGGGAATCTCGCTGACGCCCACGAGGCGATCCACCTTTTGGCTGCGTCCAGGCAGAGCGCCACCGTTGATGTCACCGTTCAAACCTGCGCCGGTCCCTGAGGGGTCGCCCTGACCGCCGGGGAAGTACGGCGCAAGCAGAGGACCGCTCTGCACAACGAAGATGCTGCTCAGCTGCCATCCGCCGACAGCGAGATCAGTCCAACGGCTCATGTTGCCACCGAACTGCTTTCCGCGTCCGAAGGGCAAGGCATAAAGCAGCGTGGTGTTCCAGCGATGGCGGCGTGAGCCTGACGCCTGGCCAAAATCGACATCAGGATCGCGGCCGAACGAAGCACGGGAACCGCCGCTCTCACCCGCAAAGGAGGTGCTGTTCGGTCCCTGGTTATTGGTGAGGTTCTTAGCGAATGTATAGGTCGTGTCGAAAGTCAGACCGGAGGTTAGGGAGTGACGGAAATCAACCTGACCCGAGTGATAAGCTGCGGAACCGCCGGTGGAACGGCTGTTGATGGTTCCCCAGTTGGGGAAGGGACGGGCGGAGAGAGGCTGATTGTATGCCGAGGTCGTGCGGGAGTACGGCAGGTCATTGAGGTTCGGCGCCCAGACGAGGTGCTTCGTTGTCATGCCGATATAGGAGACGCGAAGGCCATAGCCGCGGCCAAGATCGCGATCGACAGAGAGCGAGAACTGATGCGAGTACGGATCGTTCCAGTGGATATCGTTCGCCGTTCCGAAGTATGCCTGTCCATAACCGGCAGAGCCAGAGGTGGCTCCTGAAGCGGTATAGATCTGCGGCCAGACATACGAAGGACCACTGGCGGTCTGCGAGTTGGTGTACTGCACGGTATTGGCCTGCAGCGTGCCAGTGAGGGAGTAGAAGTTGGAGCCCAGCAGCGTGATGTTGTAGAGGCCATATCCGCCGCGAATGACGGTCCGATTATCTCCGAGCGGACGCCATGCGAAGCCAAAGCGCGGAGCGAAACGAAGCTTGACGGCGGTGCGCAGACCATCGGGCAGACCGGCCTGGTTGTTGTCGATGGTCGGTGTGCAGGCAGCTCCGTTAGCCGCGGGCTTACCGGAAGTCTGACCGAGGCCGCACGAGTTGAAGCTGGCCAGATACGGCTGCGAGACCAGGCTTCCCTTCCCTGCCGGGAAGATCACCTGCCCCGACTTGGCGACCGAGGGATCGAAGTTACCGATGTTGCCGCTGGGATCGTGATACGCCGGATGGTACTCGTAGCGCAGGCCGTAGCTAAGCGTCAGGCTGTTGGAGACACGCCACTGGTCCTGCGCAAAGAAGTGGTAGTGCATCGAGCGGCCGTCGTTGTCAGACTGCACCACGTCATAGAAGGTGGTGTTGGGAGCACCGATAAGGAAGTCAGCGAATTCCTGACCAGTGAAGCTGGCAGAGGAATAGTCGAAGGTGCCATAGTTGTCAGCGCCGTTGAAACCGAGCGGCGTGATCGCCTGCAGCCTGCGGATATCGAAACCGAACTTCATGCTGTGGCGGCCCTTGACCCAGGTAACATTGTCGGTAAAGACGTGTTTACGCGACTTGTTGATCGAGGTAAGGCGGGCGGCATCAAGAGTGGTGAGGTCACCGAAGTCCAACTCGGGAATGCCGTTGTAGAAGAGGTTCTGCACGCCCTGCAGCCCGGAGTTGGTGGTGAAGCCCTTGCCATCAAAAGGATTCACGTTGCCGTTGGTGTCAAAGGTAAAGCCATAACGGAACTCGTTG
>JAEKKE010000401.1 GCA_019510535.1 Acidobacteriota bacterium | reverse complement strand
TGGGTGCCCCACATACGCGAAGCTTATGTGGGAGTATCGAGCGTAAGCTCGATCCGTCTTGTTATTTTTCTTAGAGTAGAGAAAAGCGGTCGCGCATAGCGCGATGCCCACATAAGCTTCGCGTATGTGGGGCACCCAAAGGCTCGATAATCCCGCTACTTCACAGACGGAAAGATCAACGTCAGTCCATCCTCTGACGCCGTGAACTGCACCTCGTCCAATGACGGCACAATCCAATCCGCCTGCGCCAGCTCTTCCTCGGTATGTGTTCCCAGCACCGCCAGAACACGCGCTCCGGCAGCCTTGCCGGCGCCCACACCCGCAGGAGCATCCTCAATCACGATGCACTCCTCCGGAGCGACACCCAGAAGCGCGGCTCCACGCTGATACGGTTCCGGATGCGGCTTACCGTTGGTCACCATGTCGCCGGCAACCAGCTTCTCCGGCCAGGGCAGGCCGGCCGCTTCCAGACGAACCTCCAGCAAACGGCTGGTGCAGGAGGTCACGATGGCCCAGCGCTCCGGCGGCAGTGTCGTCAGCAGACGTCTTACTCCGGGCAACACCTCGATGTCGTCGGTGTCGGCCATCTCCAGGTCTTCGATCACCCGCAGGCCTTCTTCCGGATCGATGTCCGGACGAAGATTCTTCACCGTATCGATGGCGCGCGCACCGTGGGGAACGTTGTAGTTCTCGGCATCAGGAACGCCGTACATCTTCGCCCACTGGCGCCAGCAGCGGTTCACACTGCCGATGGAACTAATCAGAACGCCGTCATTGTCGAACAACAGGCCCTTAGCAAAAACGGTGATGCGCTCAGCCATGCAACACAAACTCCCGCGCGGCCTCCAGAACCTTGTTCACCGACTCCACCGAGCATGACTCACAATAGACACGCAGCAACGGCTCCGTTCCGCTGGCGCGCAGCAGCAGCCAGGTCTCGGCTGCATTCGGCTTCGTCGCGGCCTCCGGATTATCCAGGAAGAACTTGATCCCGTCCATCGTTTCTACCCGCAGTACCTTCATCCCGGCAAAGGCATCTACGCCTGCCTTAGCGCGGTTGATAGCGCTCTGCTTCAAGCTGTCATCGATATGCATATCGATGCGGCCATACTGATGCTCGCCATACTCGGCCTGCAATGAAGCCACGAGCTCACCCAGCGTCTTCTTCTCATCAGCCATGATGTTGGCCAGCAGCAGGCTGTTCAAAAGGCCATCGCGCTCCGGCAGATGCTTCGAGATACCCATACCACCGGACTCTTCTCCGCCGATCAGGATCTCTTTCTCCAGCATCAGGTCGCAGACGTACTTGAAGCCAATACCGTGCTCATTCAGCTTTCTGCCGTGCTTTGCGCAGATGCGATCAATCATCTTGGTGGTGTTGAAGGCGCGCGTCACCTCTCCTGGCCACTGCTTACGTTCTATCAGCCACTTCAGCAGGACGCAGAAGATCTTGTGCGCATCCACCACGTTGCCATGCTCATCAACGGAACCAATGCGGTCCGCGTCGCCGTCAGTGACCAGACCGGCATCGCACTTCTCTGCTACGACCACCTTCTGTGTCAGAGCAATATGCGGAAGAATCGGCTCGGGATTGATACCCGGGAAGCTTGGATTGATCTCGCTGCGCATCTCGACATTCGAAATACCTGCTTCGTCAAAGATGCCCTTGATCACACCGCGACCCGCACCGAACATGGTGTCGATCAGGAAGCGGTAGCCGGAGGCCTTGATCGCGCTCAGATCGACGAACTTCCTGATCGCTGCAATGTACTCCGGATTGAAATCGACCTCTTCAATCGCAGCCGGCTTTTCCGCAACCGGGAGCGGAGCCAGCAGATAGCTCTCAATCGCCGTCATGATGGAGGGCTTGCCGCTGCCGCCATAGCTGGCCTTGTACTTCACGCCATTCCACTCCGGCGGATTGTGGCTGGAGGTGATCATCACACCACCTGCCGCCTTGCGGCCACGCACGGCGTAAGAAAGCGCGGGTGTCGGAGTAATGCCGTTCGCCAGAAAGACCGGAATCCCGGCAGAGGCCAATACCTCGGCCGCGACCTTGGCAAAGCTCTTCGAACCGAAACGGGTGTCATATCCGATGCAAACGCCGGCTGCCGGATCTTCGTGCTTCAGCACATAGAGCGCAATCGCGCTGACAGCGACGCGGACATTGGCATAGGTGAAATCGTCAGCAATGACGCCGCGCCATCCATCCGTCCCAAACTTAACAACGGTTTTCACTTCGCTCATCTAGATCAGCTCTTTTCTGCCGAGTTCCTGCAGCGCCTTGACTACCTTGCCTACGTCCTGGGAGTGCTCGCGAGTGGTAACCAGCAGAGCGTCATCCGTCTCAACCACCACAAGGTCGTTGACACCTACCAGCGCCACCGTGCGCTCCTTGGCATAGACGTAATTGCCCTTGGCATTCAGAGCGATCACGCCCTGACCATCGACGACGTTCCCGTGCTGATCGCATCCGGGCGCGGCAATCGAACGCTGATGCTCATGCAGGGCGGCCCAGGAGCCGAGATCGTTCCATCCGAACTCCGCGGGGATGCAATAGATACCCGAGCTCTGCTCACCCTTACCCGACCGCGGCTCTAGCACGGCATAGTCGATGGAGATGTTCTCGCACTCCGGATAAAGGCGTGCAAAGACCTCGTCGAACTCCGGCGTGCCATAGGCCTGCGCAATCTCGTCCAGCTTTACCGCGACCTGCGGCACATGTTCGCGCAAGGCATTAGCAAGCGTGCGCGCCGTCCACAGGAAGATACCGCTGTTCCACGAATAGCGCCCGGTCGCGACGAACTCAATCGCCGTGGGCTTGTCCGGCTTCTCCGTGAAGCGATGAACATGACGTACAGGCAACAGCAGACCCGGCGCCGGCATGGCAACGTCGCCCTGCTCGATATAGCCATAGCCAGTCTCCGGCCGGGTCGGCGGAACACCCATCACGACGATGTTGTCTCCCGCCGCGGCAACAGCAATGCCTGCGCGCAACGCAGCCGCGAAACGGCCGGCATCCTTCACAACATGATCGGAAGGAAAGATACCGATGACCGTGTCCGGCTCATCGCGCTCCATCAGAAATGCAGCAAGACCGCACGCCGGCGCCGTATTACGGGCTGCCGGTTCACACAGAATGTGCCCCACCGGTACGTCCGGCAACTGCGCGCCGATCTTCTCCGCGAGGACCGAGTTCGTAATCACCCAGATGTTCTTGCGTTCTGTGGTCAACGCCAGGCGATCCACAGTCTGCTGAATCATCGTCCGTTCGCCGTCAAGCGCCAGGATCTGTTTTGCTGTGGCCTTCCGGCTGCGAGGCCAAAAGCGCGTACCACTGCCGCCTGCCAGAATGACAGGCACAAAATTGGGGGCTTTCGAGGATGTCTGTTCCATCAGTCTCCGCTGGTGTTTTTGCCTACGGCTACGACAATTTCGCGAAGAATTCCTTCATGCGGGCAACACCCTTGTCAATGACATCCTCCGACACAGCGTAGGAGAGACGTACATGCTCGGTGGTACCAAACGGCTCACCAGGTACCGTAACCACATGCGCTTCGCTTAACAACTTAGATGCAACATCTGCCGCCGAGTTGAGTCCGCCCTTGCCAAGAAATGCCTTGATATTGGGATACACGTAGAAGGCGCCCTCAGGCACAGTGCAGGTCAGACCCGGGATTCCCTTGAAGCCTTCCAGCACACGGTCACGCAGGCGGATGTAGTCTGCACGCATCTCCGCAATGCACTCCTGGCTCGCTGTCAGAGCTGCAATCGAAGCGTACTGCACGGGCGTGGAGACGTTCGAAGTGCTCTGGCTCTGCAGCTTGCTCATCGCCGAGATCAGGGCCTTCGGTCCAAGCGCATAGCCCGCACGCCAGCCGGTCATGGCATAGGTCTTCGACAGCGAACCGAGCACCAGAACGTGCTCCTTGCACTCGGTAAACGATCCGCCGCTGATGCAAGCGCCGGTGAAGTTCAGATATGCGTAGCACTCATCCAGCAGGACGTAGATACCCTTGGCATGCGCCAGGCGGACGATCGATTCCAGATCGGACGGAGCGATGATGGCGCCCGATGGATTCGACGGCGTGTTCAGGATGATGACCTTGGTCTTCGGCGTAACGACTGCCTCGATCATCTTTGCGGTAATGCGGAAGTTCTCCGCCTCGCTGCTCTCAACGTACACAGGAATGCCGCCCGCGTACTGAATGATGTCCTTGAAGCTGACCCAGTACGGCACCGGCAGCACAACCTCGTCGCCATGGTCGACCAGCACCTGGATCGCGTTGAAGAGCGCATGCTTGCCGCCAACGGAGAAGACGCACTCCTCTACGGCATAGTTGGTGCCAAAGTCTGCCTTGTGGCGCTCGACGATCGCCTTGCGCACTTCGGGGATACCGGCAACAGCGGTATAACGCGTGTGGTTATCTTCGATCGCTTTGATCGCCGCATCTTTGATGTGACGCGGAGTCGCGAAATGCGGCTCACCTGCGCCGAAGTCTGCCAGGTCAATTCCCTGCGACTTCATCTTCAGAGCCTCAGCGGTAATCGCCATGGTCGCTGAAACTTCGATGCGGTTGATGCGGTCGGTCAGAACCTTCTTCTGCGTTGCTGTTGCGGTGGTCATAGTACCAGTGTCGCAGATTCAGCCGTGGGAGCGAAACCCCAAAGAGCGTCATTCCTCCTCCTGGCTGCGTTAGAGCATTTTTCCTGTAGGTGTAGTGCGGGGCTTGTGCATCTATGGGCGTTTTCCTCAATGAAAACGCCGCTGCACGCTCCTCCCGGGATACCCAACAACAGGAAAAATGCTCTAGACTTTCGCCCGCAGACGGTCCATGACCAACGCCGGCACCAGGCCACTGACGTCCCCGCCCAGCTCAAACACGCCCTTAATGAGCCGCGAGCTCACATAGGTGTACTTTTCATGGGGCAGCATAAAGATGGTCTCAAGCTCAGGGTCGAGCTTCCGGTTCATCATGGCCATCTGGAACTCATACTCGTAGTCGCTGATCGCCCGAATGCCACGCAGCACCGCCACGGCTTCCTGTTGGCGGGCAAAGTCCACCAGCAGGCCGTCAAATGTCTGGACGGAAACATTCGGGAAGGCCTCCGCAGCTTCGCGGATCATCTCCAGCCGCTCTTCCACCGTGAAGAGTGGCGTCCCCTTGTTCACATTGCGCAAAATTGCCACCACCAGGTGGTCCACAATCTTGGAGCCCCGTGCGATCAGGTCAAGGTGGCCGTTGGTCAACGGATCGAAGGTGCCGGGATAGATGGCTCGTACAGGCTTCATCGCAAGTGCAGCATACACGCTTATGCTGGAGACGTATGGTGAACGGCTTCCTTTGCTCGGTCTGCGGGCAGATCCATCCTCCAGCTCCAACCAGCTACAGCATCCGGGCTCCCGATGCCTATATCGCCATCCCGGATGAGGAACGAGCCACCCGCGCGCAGATCTCGGCCGAGCAATGCATCCTCGACGAACGGCAGTTTTTCCTTCGTGGACGCATCGTTCTGCCCATCCTGGATCAGCAGAACCAACCCGCACCGGAGCTTTTGGACCCACGCTCAGGCCCGGCTCCGGAGATCCGGGTCGAGGCTCCCTACTTTGCCTACGGCTGCTGGGTGGAAGTAAGCCCGAAGAGCTTCTTCCGTGCCCATGAACTTTGGAAGACAACTGGACGAGAGAACGAGCCACCCTTCCCGGGCTACCTTGCCAATGAGCTGCATCACTATCCCCGCACGCTCGGCATTGAGGTACTGGTGGCAACACAACCGGTAGGAAGGCGCCCCCACCTTACAGTGCTCGATCAAACGCATCCTCTGGCACAGGAACAGATGACAGGGCTCAGCACCGAGCGGATCCAGCAGATCGCGGAACAGATCCTGCATCACCCGCCTCTCTTTCACTAACCCGGGTGCCCCACCCTTCGGGGTCCCCGGCGAACCTTGTTCGCTGGGGTAAACGCCCACAACGCTAGGGTGGGCGAGGAAGCCACAGATACCCGCCCTTGTAGCCGCCCCGGCGGTCGTAACAAAACGATTCGAGCTGCGCTCGAACGTCCCATGTCCCCGAGGGACATGGGGCACCCCGGTGAGCCGCCACTCAAAGATTTAACGCAACAACGCCGCCCCGAAGGGCGGCGTTGTTGCACACACGATCGATTACTTGCGTCCGCGGACGACCTCCTGGGCCGCCGCCTCGCCGTTCTCCGGCACCGCTGGAATATCTGCTGCCGCGGCACCGATCTTCAGCTTGGCGCGCAGTTCACTGTTGATCCGCTCAAAGGTGTCCTTGTTCTCTTTCAGGAAGCCGCGCACATTCTCACGTCCCTGACCGATGCGCTCGCCCGAGTAGCTGTACCAGGCGCCGCTCTTCTCCACGATGTTGTTGGCCACAGCCAGATCGAGCACATCGCCCTCGCGGGAGATACCTTCGCCGTACAGGATGTCGAACTCAGCCTCGCGGAATGGAGCCGCAACCTTGTTCTTTACCACCTTGGCCTTGGTGCGCGATCCCGTGACAACCTCGCCTTCCTTCACGGCGCCGATACGGCGGATATCGATACGAACCGAGGAGTAGAACTTCAGCGCACGTCCACCGGTCGTGGTCTCCGGGTTACCGAACATGACGCCGATCTTCTCGCGGATCTGGTTGATGAAGATCAGGGAGGTGCGGGACTTGGCCACCGTTCCGGTCAGCTTACGCAGTGCCTGCGACATCAGGCGGGCCTGCAGACCAACGTGCGAGTCACCCATCTCACCATCAAGTTCGGCCTTCGGTACCAGCGCTGCCACCGAGTCGACAACCAGCACATCAATGGCGCCGGTACGAACCAGGGCTTCGGTGATCTCCAGCGCCTGTTCGCCATAGTCCGGCTGGCTGACCAGAAGGTTGTCAACATCGACGCCAAGCTTGCGGGCGTAGATCGGGTCCAGGGCATGTTCGGCGTCCACAAACGCCGCCAGGCCGCCAGCCTTCTGCGCCTCCGCGATGATCTGCAGAGTGATGGTCGTCTTACCCGAAGATTCAGGACCGTAGATCTCAATCACGCGGCCGCGGGGCACACCACCCACACCGAGGGCCGCATCGAAAGAGATGGACCCGGTCGAAATCACCGAGATCGGAACGATGGCCTCACGCGCCCCCAGGCGCATGATCGATCCCTTGCCAAACTGTTTCTCAATGCCGGCCATTGCCAGCTCTACTGCCCTTAAACGGTCATCCGCCACGTTGCGTGTCTCCTCAGTCCGTCCCGCATCCCTCTTGCCTGCTGCAGGAAATCAGAGTCTAGCAGCAAAGCGGCGGCACAAGCAAAGAAAAAGCGAAAGTATTTTCGCCCCTTCCAGTGGAAAACCGGTACAAAACCTGCCGCGCTATGATTCGGAAACGACCATGGCCACTAAGTCCGCCAAGCCAGCCACTGCCCTTGCTAAAAAACCTTCCGCGCTGAAGAAGGCCGCCGTAAAAAAGGGCACTCCCAAAAGAAACACCTATAACCCGCTGGCGCCGGAACGCATCACCGCCATTCTGGATGCCCTGCGCAAGGCGTATCCCAATGCCGTCTGCGCGCTGCACCACAACTCCGCTTGGGAACTGGTCGTCGCCACAGCCCTCTCCGCCCAGTGCACCGACGTCCGCGTCAATATGGTCACGCCGGAGCTCTTCCGCACCTTCCCCACACCTAAGGCTCTGGCCGAGGCGCCCCTGCCCGCCATTGAAGAGATCATCCGTACCACCGGCTTCTTCCGCGCCAAAGCGAAGAACATCCAGGGAGCCGCAAAGGCCGTCGTTGAAAAGTTCGGGAACAAAGTC
>JAEKKE010000544.1 GCA_019510535.1 Acidobacteriota bacterium | reverse complement strand
GAAACGGACCACAATAAGCGGAAACAGCGCGGCGATGATCGCGTCCATGATCCAGTGCGAGCTTCCTCCGAGACTCTGCCCTTTAGAACGCACCTTCGTCGGGAAGATCTCGGAAATATATACCCAAATCACCGCTCCCTGCGAGGCGCCAAAGAAGCCGATGAATGTCACCAGAAGCCACACGACTCCGCCAAGATGAGTTCCCTGTCGAAAGAGAATCGCAGTGAAAAGAAGGCAGACAAAAGTACCGACTGCACCCAGCAGGAGCAGTGTCTTGCGGCCCAGCTTGTCGATGAGGAGCATTCCGATGACGGTGCCGGCGAGATTCGCGAGACCGATGTAGATAGATTGCGAGAAAGTGGAAAGGCGACTCAGTCCCGCCGCAGCGAAGATGTCGTTGGCGTAGTAGAGCACCGCGTTGATGCCGGAGAGCTGATTGAAGAAGCCGATCGAGATTGCAAGGAAGATGGGCAACCTTAGAGAGCGCTGGAACAAAGGCTCTTTCCTCTGAAGGCTGTCCTGGTGAAGCGAGCTCCGAATCTCATTGAGTTCCGCCTGAGGATTTTCTGTACCCATCATCCGCAGGACAGCCAGAGCGTCATCGATACTGTTGCGCGTAATCAGGAAGCGTGAGCTTTGCGGAATGGTGTAGAGCAGGACAAGAAACAGGAGCGCGGGCAAGAAGGCAATGCCGAGCTGCCAACGCCACTCTTCCGAGCCAAGGTCGAGGCGGGCGATCCACCAGTTGGTGACATAGGCCAGCAGAATACCGATAACAATATTTGCCTGGAAGGTTCCGACCAGCCGGCCACGCCAGCGGGCCGGCGCTAGCTCCGCAATATAAACCGGACCCAGTACGGACGAGCCACCGATACCAAGGCCACCGATAAACCGGAAGATCAGGAGCGAGGGCCAGCTCCACGCCAGAGCGCAGCCAAGAGCCGAAACGATATACATCACCGCCATCAAGCGAAGAGCGTTGCGTCCGCCACTGCGCTGCCCAAGAGGACCGGCGAGGATGCAGCCGATGACGGTGCCCCAAAGAGCAATGGATACCGTGATGCCCAGAGACTGGGCCGAGAGATGAAAGGTCTCTGTCAGGCGTCCGGTTGTACCCGCGATGACGACAGTATCAAAGCCGAAGAGCAATCCACCCAAAGCGCCTACAAGCGTGCTTCGGAAGAGGCTGGAGGTCATACGCATGCAGAGGGTTCTCCTGATAACTGCGATGCATCTGATTCACGTCGTGAACATGACGTTTTTCCGATGCAAGCCAATCTAACACCATATTTATGGAATCGGTTCCAATTTCTCATGCCGCTCAGGTAAAGTACAGCAACGACGGCATTAGAAAACGATACGTCGGCTTGCGAGGATTGCTCTTATGCATGTGGAATCGGTTCACTCTCTGGTCACGGGCCAACTACAACACACCCTGAATACCATCGCCAGAGTTCAGGCAGATATGTCGATCGTCAGCACCGTCGTGGCGGCCGGAAAGGCGATCGCAAACGCGATGAAACACGATCACAAGCTGATTGTGGCCGGCAATGGAGGCTCAGCCGCCGATTCGCAGCATCTGGTGGCAGAGTTTGTCTCACGGCTGACGCGTGATCGTCCCGCAATGCCCGCCCTTGCCCTGACGACCGATACGTCGATCCTGACGGCGATAGGAAACGATTTCTCCTACGACAACGTCTTCGAGCGTCAGATTGAGGCTATCGGACGGACCGGGGATGTCTTTCTCGCGATCTCTACTTCAGGCAATGCAAAGAACTTGATCAAGGCGCTTCACATGTGCCGGCAGAAGAACATCATCAGCATTGGCTACCTTGGCAATGATGGCGGTCAGATGGCCCCGCTGTGCGACTACAAGGTGATTGTTCCTTCGCGCATCACGATGCACATTCAGGAATCACATCTTGCCCTGGAGCATATCCTCTGTATGGTGGTCGAGCGGTTCTATTTTGGCGAAGGCTTCGACAATGTTCCGCAATATCTCGCGGAATAAAGTCCTCAAGCAAGGAACGCCCCGGAGAAGGATCTCCGGGGCGTTCTCTTTGGACTTGCTG
>JAEKKE010000400.1 GCA_019510535.1 Acidobacteriota bacterium | reverse complement strand
GGAGCGCCGGCTGCGAGCAGGCGATCCATCGCTTCGTTGACATGACGGCGGAAGGCGAGGATCTCGTCAAGGCCAGGACGGGAGAAGGAGGCACGGAGCTTCTTCTCCGGCATCTCGCCGAGCGACTTGTAATAACTATTGAAGAGCCAGAGGAAGCGATCGTCGAAGGGACGGTATCCCGGCACGAACTCGCGGAGGATAAAGGTCTCGAAGAACCAGCTCGTATGAGCCAGGTGCCATTTGGTGGGGCTCGCCTCCGGGCAGGACTGCACCATCATGTCTTCGGCAGTCAGGCTACGACAGAGTTCCTCCGTTGCGCTCCGAGTTTCACGGAAGCGCATACGCATGAGGCCCGCATTGGTCTGCTGTCCTGCGGCATCTTCAATCGGCATTCGTTGTTCCTCGCGTATGGGATGAGATGCCGCAGACTTCGGGGTTGTTGCTCTTTTTCGTTCGCGGATTCAATGCAACAAGTAAGGAAGAAAATGGGACGACTTTTAACTCGGGACCTAGTTTGCCACGATCTTTGTTACACCGCGCTGAAGAGTTTTGCCAGACCGTAGGCTGCGGCCGCCGCCAGGCCGCCGACAAGAACCGTCTGTACGGCGCTGCGCAGCCAATGTGTCCCCAGCAGTCTGCCTTTGACCGCACCGAAGACAGCGAGAGCCAACAGCGTAATAACCACCGAGAGCTGCAGCGCATCGGTGGCGTGCGAGAGCACGATATACGGCATCAGGGGAACAAGGCCGCCTGCGATATACGAAAAGGCGATGGTTGCGGCGCTGACGGTAGCCCGGCGAGGATCGGGTTCGTCGAGGCCGAGCTCGAAACGCATCATGAAATCGACCCACGCTTTGGGGTCGCGCTTCAGCGCCATTAGTACGGGCTCGCTCTCCTGCCGGGTGACGCCATACTGCTGGAAGATCTCGTAGATCTCCTCCTCCTCGTCGCGGGTGTGGGTGACGATCTCGCTTTGCTCACGCTTGAGCTCGGAGGTATAGTGTTCCGCATCGCCGCGAGCAGCGAGGTAGCCACCCAGTCCCATGGCCAGGGAGCCGGCAGCGATCTCGGCCAGACCGGCGAGTACCACCAGGTGGGTGTTGGCGACGGCTCCACTGAGACCGGCGGCCAGGGCGAAGGGGACGGTGAGTCCGTCGGAAAGTCCAATGACGACGTCGCGGACCGTATCCCCGGACAGAAAGTGCCGCTCATCGTGCACAGCGGGATTCATCTTTTGGAGTGTACCGCCATGACAAAATTTCCTCCTGCAGAGCGCGTCTTTCGGCCGGAGAAGCCGTCTCTTGCATTAGACATTCCCGTAAGAGGTATGACCACATGACACGTCTGGCACTCGGATTCGCATCTCTGCTTGGAGTTCTCGCCGTCCCTGCCGCTCCGGTAACGGCTCAGATGATGGGGGGCGGCCCGATGGGCCCCGGAGGCGGACAGGCGGTTCGAGGCACGGTTACCTCAGCCACCGCAGACAGCATTGCCATTAAAGGCGACGATGGCGCCAGCTATAAGGTCGTAGTCACGGTGAATACCCGGATCATGCAGCAGCGCGAGCCGGTCAAGGCCGCCGACATCAAGCCCGGCGAATACATTGTCGCGATGGGCCAGGCGGACGAGGCCACCAAAGAAGTCCACGCCGGCGTGGTGATGGTAATGTCCGCCGAGCAGGCGGAGCAGATGAAGGCGCGCGCCGCCGAGCTGCAGGCGAGCCTGGGCAAGACCTGGATCATGGGAAAGATCACGGCGATGGATGAGACCAAACTCACCATCGATCGGCCTGACAAGGTATCGCAGGTGATTGAGGTAGATGAGAACACCTCGATGCATCGCGGAGGCCGGGGGGCCATGATGGGCATGGGGCCCGGAGGCGGTATGGGCGGTGGCATGGGTATGCGCCGCAACCAGGATGGGCAGAACCAACAGGGACCGCCGCCGTCAGAGGGAGAGGCCATTACCCTGGCCGACATTAAGGTAGGCGACAACATCCGGGCGGAGGGAGCGTTGAAGGGCAACACCTTCGTTCCTAAGACTCTGAATGTGCTGCCGCAGCGTGGCCAGCGTGGACCACGGCCCGAGCAGAACCAGCCGCCACAGCAGCAGTAACATCCTTGGGCTTTTATGTCTTCGTCGCTGCCGGCTGCTAATCGCGGGCCGATGGGATGTTTCTAAAAGCAGCATTTGACGTTTTGGAGATCGATATCGTGCAAACGGCATACATTGCCATGGTGTCTCTGGCGCTGCTTTCCCCGGCGATCGCCCAGGAAACTCCCCCTGCGGCCGCCGCGCCCCAGATCGCGCCCCAAAGCGCTCCGCAGACCTCGACACAAGGTGCAACGCAAGATGCCCCCGGCGCCCCTGCGGCAACGGCGGAAGTACAAGGCGGCACCATTCGCGGCACGGTGAAGACCGGCAACACGCCTCTTCCGGGTGTTGCCATTACGGCAACCAATACTCTGACCGGCAAGAAGTACACGACCAGCACGGACATTACCGGCGCTTTCCAGATGGCGATTCCGAAGAACGGCCGTTACGTGGTCAAGGCGGAGTTGGCGGCTTTTGCCCTGGATACCAAAGAGGTGCTGTTCAACGCAACCTCTCCACGAGAAGCGACCGCAGCCTTCGGTCTGCAGCTCGCCAGCCGCGCGGCCGCCGCTGAGCAGCAGCAGACAACCGCTGCCTCGCGCATCCAGAACGGCATGCAGTCGCTTGCGATGGCCGGGTTGGGCGATGCGAATACTTCCGATGCCTCAACCGGAACGGCCAATACCGGCGTAAGCATGCCCACGATGAGCGGTATGGGAGATAACTCCGCTACCGAATCCGTGGCTGTCACCGGGCAGATGGGTCAGACGAACGGTCTGGCGAACTTCAACGAGGATGAGATTCGCAACCGTATTGAAGACGCCATGGCGCAGGCACGCCTGCAGGGCGGTGGACAGGGCGACCAGATCAATGCCGTGGTGAACATGATCGGCGGCATGTTGATGGGCGGAGGGCCAGGTGGAGGTGGCGCTCCAGGTGGTGGCGGAGGACCCGCCGGCGGTGGTGGAGGCTTCGGCGGACCTGGTGGTGGCGGCTTCATGATCGCCGGCGGCGGCATGGGGCGTGGCGGTTTTCGCAACTTCAACCCGACACAGTTCCATGGAGCGCTGTACTTCCGTGGAGGCAACGGAGCATTGGACGCCACCAGCTACTCGCTGACCGGCAATCCTAATAAGCCGGACTACTCCAACAGCACCTTCGGTCTTTCACTCAGCGGCTCACCGTATATCCCCGGTCTGTTCAAGCCGAACACCAAACAGTTCTTCTTCCTGAATGCACAGGGCACACTGAGCACGACACCGACGAACCTTTACGGTACGGTGCCGACACTGGCGCAGCGGTCCGGTGATTTCTCGCAGTATCGTCCTGCCAGATCGACGGCGATCGTGCCGATCTACGATCCGCGGACCGGCTCGCAGTTCAACTGCAACGGCCAGGCAAATGTGATCTGCGCAAACCGCATCACGTCACAGGCTGGGGCACTGCTGAACTACTATCCCGCGCCAAACATGTCGACGACGAACTCGCAGGGATATAACTACCAGACGATCGCGACCTCGCAGAGCAATCAGTGGAATATCAATACACGCTTCATTCGTAACTTCGGACAGGCGAGCGGCCCCTTTGGTGGACGCTTCGGCGGTGGCGGGGGTGGAGCACGTCAGAGTGGCAATGCGAGTAATCGCCGGCAACAACAGCAGGGATTGCGGCAGAACATCAATCTTGGCTTCAATTATTCGAACTCTGACTCGGCAACGCCGAATATCTTCTCTGCCCTGAATACCTCGGGAACCTCAACAGGGTATGGCTTTACCCTTGGCTACAGCATCGGTAAAGGGCGACTGAACAACAACGCTACGCTGACCTGGAACCGCAGCAACTCGATCACGACCAACCTGTACACGAACCAGTCGAACCCGGCATTGGCTGCCGGCATCCTGGTGGGAACGGCAGCGACGCAGTCGAATCCCTTCTACTACGGCCTGCCATCGCTTTCGATCACCAACTTCACTGGCTTTTCGAGCAGCTCGCCCTCGAACCGCGTTGGCCAGACCCTGTCGTTCTCGGACTTCGTAGGATGGAACCACGGCAAGCACAACTTCCGCTTAGGCTTTGACCTGCGGCGCGTGCATAGTGACTCGATCGGCGGCAACAACACGGTCGGTGCATTTACCTTCTCCGGATATGCGACGCAGGCCCCCGGCAGCACCAGCGGCTCGGGCGCAGGCTTTGCGGACTTCCTGCTCGGTCTGCCGCAACAGTCACGCATTCAGGCGGGCCTGTACAAGAACTATCTTCGGGAGTGGGTCTATGACTGGTATGTGCAGGATGACTACCGCGTCGCCTCGGGCCTGACGCTGAATTATGGTCTGCGCTATGAATACTTCTCTCCGTACGTGGAGAAGTACAACCATCTGGTAAACCTTGACCACAACGCCGACTTCACCGCGGTGTCAGTCGTTCAGCCCGGCGCCAGCGGACCCTATACCGGCAGCTTCCCGCGGTCGCTGGTGAATCCGTATCGCGGAATGTTTGCACCGCGTGTGGGCCTTGCGTGGCGCCCGAAGTTCATCAAGCAGACCGTGGTTCGTACCGGATACGGCATGAACTACAACACGACGCAGTTCGGCAGCTTTGCCGGCTCGCTGTCGAACCAGCAGCCCTTCGCTGTCACCCAGACCAATATCGCCAACCAACAGGGATGCGGCGTGCTGCAACTGGCGAGCGCCTTCAACTGCTCGACGGCGGCGGTGCAGAACAACTTCGCCGTCAACCGCGACTACCGGCTGGCGCGGGTGAACATCTGGAATCTGGATATTCAGCACACCTTCGGCCTGGGCATCGTGATGAATGTCGGTTACAACGGGACCACTGCCGGCGACCTGGATATGCGCCGAGCGCCGAACCGCACAGCAACCGGCCTGACGACCACGGGAGCGCAGGCGTTTACCTATGAAGACTCCTCGGGTTACTCGCGCTTCAACGCTCTGAGTGTGAACCTTCGCAAGCGCATGCAGAAGGGCATCAGCATGGGAGCGACCTATCAGTACGGCCATTCCATCGACAACGCCAGTTCGATCGGCGGAAGCTCGGCGACGGTCGCGCAGAACGATCAGAGACTTGATCTCGAAGAGGGTAACTCCAGCTTCGACGTGCGGCATAAGGTAACGGGCAACTATGTTTTCGAGCTTCCCTTCGGACCGAACCGCGCCTTCCTTGCAAACGGCGGAGCGTGGTCACACATCCTGAATAACTGGAACATCTCGGGCAACTTCACCTTTGCCACGGGCGGTTACTTCACGCCGCAGTACGTGGGAACCCCCGCACAGACAGCGACGGGCGGCAACTACACACTGCGCCCCGATCGAGACTTCTCGCAGTCCATTGCCGGTCAGGGAAGCGTATCGCACTGGTTCAATACGGCCGCGTTCGCCGCCGAATCGAACCCGACGCACTTCGGCAACTCTTCGCGCAACTCGATCCGCGGTCCCGGGACGGTTTCCAACGATATGGCGTTGGCACGTAACTTCAGCTTCGGCGATACGCGCGGGCTGGAGACGCGGTTCTCGGCGACGAACATCTTCAACACCGTCCAGTACTCCGGTATTAACAGCACGGTGAACTCACCCACCTTCGGCCAGGTAACCAGTGTGGCCGCGATGCGGCGCATCACTTTTCTGGCGCGGTACCGGTTTTAGACAAGAGTCGCGGATGAAGACAGAGACGATGAAGAGATACTCCGGATCGATGAAGCTTACGGCGGCCCTTACCCTTCCCATGCTGCTGGGTGCGACCATGGTTGCACAGACGGCAAGCCAGGTTCCGAATCAGCAGCCCGGACATGCGCCGGTCTTTACCATTTCAGTGCGGTCAGAGATCGTACTGACAAATGTCGTGGCTCGCGACAAGCAAGGTAATGTCGTAAAGGACCTGAAGTCCAGCGACTTCACCGTCTTCGAGAACGGCAAGCCGCAGAAGATCTCTTCTTTCGACTTTCAGAATGTCGACTTGGCCGCCGCGCTGAAAGAGCAAACAACTGTGGCCGGAACCACGAGCATCGCCAAGATGCTGGAACGCTCGATCGGTGAGGACAAACAGGCGCTGCGCGATCACCGGCTGATCGTGATCTTCTTCGATCTCTCATCGATGCAGCAGTCTGACATCGACCGCGGCGTGGACTCGGCGAAGGAGTACATCAACAAGAAGATGGCTCCGGCGGACCTGGTTGCCGTGGTCTCAATGGATACTTCCCTGAAGCTTGTGCAGGACTTCACCGCCGATCGGCAGTCATTGTTGCGTGCCGTGGGCAGCTTCAACGGGACGGAAGGACAGGGCTTTGCCAATGGCGGTAATGGCGATTCCGAAGGCACAGCAGACGATGCCTCTTCGTTTGTCGCGGACGACTCTGAGTACAACTCCCTGAATACCGACCGGTCGCTCTATGCCATTTTGCAGGTCGCGAAGTCATTGGAACGCGTGGATCAGCGCAAGTCGCTGCTGTACTTCTCCGGCGGTCTGACACGCAACGGTATCGAGAACCAAGCCTCGCTGCGGGCGGCTACGAATGCTGCGACCAAGGCCAATATGAGCATCTATTCGGTGGACACGCGCGGCTTGCAGGCACTGCCTCCGGTAGGCGATGCGTCCACAGGATCGACGCGCGGGACATCGGCTTATAACGGAGCGGCGATGCAGTCGCGTCTGGACTCGAACTTCAGCTCGCAAGAGACTCTGGCTTCCCTCTCCTCGGATACGGGTGGCAAGGCTTTCTTCGATTCAAATGACTTCGGCCCGGCCTTCCAGGCGATCCAGCACGATACTGAGGCGTATTACATCATCGGCTTCCGCTCCACGGATCAACGGCGCGACGGCAGCTTCCGCAAGCTGCAGGTCAAGATCAATCGTCCTGACATCAAGCTGGACTATCGTCCGGGCTACTATGCGCCTGCCGACTTCCAGCACCAGAAGAATGAAGACCGCGAGCTGGCACTGAATGAGCAGCTTCGCTCGGATGCGCCGGCGGTAGATGTCGCTGTCTACCTGCAGGCGCTGTACTTCCGCCAGAACGATAACCACTTCTTTGTGCCGGTATCGCTGATTGTGCCTGGCTCGCAGATTCCCTTCACCCAGGTGAAGGATCAGTCGAAGGCGACGATCGACATCATCGGCAACGTGAAGAACGCTCAGCAGATCGTAGTCGGCTCGGCTCGTGAAACGGTGAAGCTGCAACTTGATGCGAACCAGCAGGTACAACGGAAGAACATCCAGTACTCGACTGGTTTCTCTTTGGCGCCCGGACGGTATCACCTGAAGTTTGTCGTGCGCGAAAACCAGAGCGGCAACATGGGATCGTTTGAGACCGACATCAACGTTCCGGATATGAAGAAGGTCCCGCTGAAGCTTTCGTCGGTGCTGGTGGCGAACCAGCGGACACCGAATAACAATCCCAGGAATCAGAGCCTGCTGGTGCGCGATGGGCAGCAGTATGTACCGAATATTCCACACGTCTTCCGTCAGGATCAGCACCTCTACTTCCTGTACGTCTTTGAGACACCTATCATCGAAGCGAATGCGGTGAATATTCCGGACCGCAATGCCGTCGGCTTCCAGTTCGATGTGCCGCTCGCGCAGCTTGCACCGGGAAGCTATATCTGCCAGGTGAATGTGATTGATGACGCGGGTGGGACGTTTACGTTTCCGCGGATGGCAATGATGATTACGGCTCCGGTGGCGGCACCGGCTGTTCCGGCGGCGACGCCGACAGCTGCGGCTAAGCCTGGAGAGTAAGCATGCGTCTCGCGCGCAATGCGAATCCGGTGGGAGCAGCGGGCTTCAGCCCGCTGATAAAGGTCTCAAAATAGGCGGGCTTTAGCCCTGGGCTTTTCTTCTTCCCGAGAAGAAGGCCCAGGGCTAAAGCCCTTTTCTTATAGAGTTCGTATACCGTGGGCTGAAGCCCACGGCTCCCCACCCATCGATCTTCGCTCGATACTTCATCCCACTTTTGATTTCAGTGGCCAACTTACTGCATCGGCTTTTCG
>JAEKKE010000399.1:7948-12865 GCA_019510535.1 Acidobacteriota bacterium | reverse complement strand
AGCCGTTGGTTCGCGGTCAACTGGTGATCGACCTTCATCAGGAATTCGTTGGTGTTGTTCTGGTTGCGGATATAGCCGGCGTACGTGTTGCCGGCGCCGTTCGGCAAGGGAATCGATGGCAGACCATTGGCGCCCTTGAGAATGTTCTGTACTGTCGCGTCGAGGTCAGAAGCCGGGATGATGTTGCCGGCGTACGGTTTGTTGGTCTTTGGGTTGCAGACGTAGAAACTGGTCGATGTGCCGCTTTGACAGGAAGATGCTGCCGGTCCCGAAGGTAGATTCTCGCTGAAGTTGCCCGCTCGCTGGGCTGCTGAAGGAACCACGGCGGCACCGCTGCTGATCGGCGTTGTCGTAATCTGCCGCAGACCGCCATAGCTGAAGAAAAAGAAGGTCTTGTCGCGCTTGATCGGGCCGCCGACGGTGCCGCCGAACTGATGACGGTGCAACGGCTGCGCCGCAGGAGCGGACGCTACAAAGCTGCGGTCAAGAGCATTGAGGGCATTCTCCCGCCAGAACTCGAAGAGTGAGCCGTGAAAGGCGTTTGTGCCCGACTTGGTGATGACATTGATGACGCCATTTGGGAAGCGGCCATACTCTGCGCTGTAGTTATTGGTCTCTACACGGAACTCATTGACCGCATCCGGATTCGGCTGCGTATTCCCGGTATTGCGCAGGCCTGTCATGTTCGTGCCGCCGTCCATGTAATAGCTGGTGGAACCGGCATTGCCGAGCATGACACCACCATTGATCTGAACAGTCTGCTGCGGAAAACCGAGAGTGTAGGAGGTGGTATTCGTCTGTACGCCGGGAACCAGTGTCAACAGGTCATAGACGTTACGGTTCACGATGGGCAGATTGACGATCTCGCTATTCTGCACCGTGGCGCCGACTACAGAATTCGTGACATTCACCAGCGGTACGTCGGAGTTGATGCTGATGGTTTCAGAGGTATCGCCAATCTGGAGAGCTGCATTGACCGTGGCGAACTGCCCCAGGCTCAGAACGATGCCTGACTGTGCGAAGGTCTTGAATCCCTCAGCCTTGATGGTCAGGCGATATCCGCCGACTGGAAGCAGATCGATGCGCCAGGCTCCCTGGTCATTGCTGTCTGTGCTCTGGGTAAAACCGGTGTCTGTATTGACGGCGGTGATGTGAGCCTTCGGAATGAGCGCTCCGGTATTGTCCTGGACCTCTCCGGAGAGAGTCGCCGTGGTGAGCTGTCTGCTTGTCAGGATTTTCGATTGTCAAGGGTAAAACTTAATTCTCGTATATGGAATAAAGGCAAGAATTGCAATGAAATCAAAATGGCGCCCAGCGTGCGCGCGGATATTCCAAGAGATGGAGAAATGTCCTGTTATTTGTAGAGATTCGATGGGCGGCAGCAACGTATTGCGTATGAGAAAACGAACAGGTGAAGGGCGTGGTTTCTTTCAATTTCTGCTGTCGCTGAGGAAAACAGCGCTTCATAGGTGAAATGCGGGAGATTCGTTTATTTAAAGCAAAACTGCCGCCAGGTAAGGCGGCAGTTGCAGGTAAGGGTGTTGCTCAGTATTAGCGGACGTGCTGCTCCTGATAGGACGGCTCCGCCCACGCAGCGCCGCCGGGATACTGATAGGTCTCCAGCGATTCCGGATAGATCTGAATGCTATAGCCGGGTGCTTCCGGCAGAAGGTATCTGCCCTTGCGGATGCGGACCGGGTGCAGGAAGTGTTCGTGGAGGTGGTCGACGTACTCGATCACGCGATTTTCGAGGCTCCGGGAGACACGAAGATAGTCGAAGAACGAGAGATGCTGGACGTACTCGCAAAGTCCGACACCGCCCGCGTGCGGGCACACGGGGATGCCGAACTTTGCCGCCATCAGCAGGATGGCGATGTTCTCATTGACTCCGGCGACGCGGCAGCTATCGATCTGGCAGACGTCAATGGCTTCGGCTTGCATAAGCTGCTTGAACATCACGCGGTTATGGCAGTGCTCTCCGGTGGCAATGCGTGTCGGTTTGCACTCCCTGCGGATTCGCGCATGCCCAAGGATGTCGTCCGGGCTGGTGGGCTCTTCCATCCACCAGGGCTCGAGCTCCTGCAACTGGCGAATGCGATCGATGGATTCGGTGACGCCCCATTTCTGGTTTGCATCGACCATCATGCGGTTCTCCCAGCCGATCTCTTCACGCACGATACGTCCGCGGCGCAGATCGTCCGCAGGGTCACCGCCAACCTTCAGCTTGAAGTGGGTCCAGCCGTCGGCCAGACCTTCGCGGCACAGGCGCCGGATCTTTTCGTCGCTGAAGCCAAACCATCCGGCTGAGGTGGTGTAAGCCGGGTAACCTTCCGCCTGAAGCTGGGCAAGCCGTTCGCTCATCCCGGCCTTACCAGCATCGAGAATCGCCTTTGCCTCATCACGCGAGATGGCGTCGTCGATGTACCGGAAGTCCACTGCTGAGAGAAGCTGTTCGGTCTCCATCTCCGCAAGCAGCTTCCAAAGCGGCTTGCCTTCCACCTTGGCGTAAAGGTCCCACACCGCGTTGATCAGGGCGCCGGTGGCAAGGTGAATCACGCCTTTCTCCGGACCGAGCCAGCGGAACTGACTCTCATCGGTGAGCTCACGGGAGAACGCGGCAAAGTTGGAGACGATAGAGGAAAGTGTGCGGCCTTTGATGGTCCGGCCCAGGTAGTCGAGGGCCTGGACAACGATGTCTGTGCCGCGTCCCAGAGTAAACGTCAGTCCATGACCTTCCAGTCCGGAGTTTGTTTCCAGGATGCAGTAGGCGGCGGAATAGTCAGGATCCTTGTTGACCGCATCCGAGCCAATGGCCTCGCGAGATGTCGGGAAGCGAAGGTCGATAGTTCGAATACGTTCAATGCGAAGATCGTTCACGGTGTGTTCCTTCCACTAGTGGGTAATACCGGTTGCGGGTTGTGCTGTAGCTGCTTGTTCGGATACTGGAATGCTTCTTGCCATCATCCACGCATAGAGAACGACAAACAGATAGCAGACCGCTGTAACGGAATAACCGAGGGCATAACTGGAGTAGCGATGAGCGACATAACCGAGGAGCGGCGGAATAATAGCGCCGCCCACGACTGCCATGACAATGGTGGAGCCGCCAAGCTTCGCTGCTGGGCCGAGGTCCGACACGCCAACCGCGAAGATGGACGGAAACATCGGGGCCATAAAGAAGCTGGTTGCGAGAATCGCGCCCGCGCCCACCAGGCTGGGATGGGTGATGCAGACTGACAACAGGCACAGATTAATCACAGCGTAGGCGAGAACCAGCCGCATCGGCCGGATCCAGCGCATCAGGGCGGTTGCGGCGAAGCGGCCGACTGAGAAGGCGATCAGATTTCCGATCAGCCAGTAAGCCGCCTTCTTCTCCGTAAGTGTCGTGTACTGACGGAGATAAGGGATCAGGGAGGACCATGTGCTGATCTGTGCACCGCAATAGCAGAACTGTGCCGCCGCAGACCACCACAGCCGCGGAGCATGCAGCAGATCCGAAAACATCGCGGCTTCTCCGCCGGCAGCTTCCACAGATTGATCGATAGCCGGGAAACGGACTCGCCAGATCAGAAACGCGAGAAAGAAGACGACGCAGCCCAGTCCGAGATAGACCGGGACAACGCGCATGATCTCGCTATGCAGATAGCTCTGATAGGTTCCCTGGAGCTTCATGGCTGCGACCTGCGCAGGCTTGAGCTCGATGCCGGAGAAGATGAAGGTCGCCCCGAGGATGACGCCGGTAATCGTTCCAGGGGGATTGAATGCCTGAGAGAAATTGAGCCGCTGTACCGAGGTTTCAGCGGGGCCAAACTGCGCGATGAACGGATTGGCGGCGGTCTCAAGCACGGCTGATCCGCAGCCGACAAAGAAGAGGGCCGTCAGGAACGTCCAATACTTTCCGACGACGGCCGCCGGCCAGAACATCAGCATGCCCGTGCCGAAGAGAAAGAGTCCGCCCAGGATGCCCGCCTTGTAGCCGCGCCGCTCCATCAGGAAGGCGGCCGGCAACGCCATACAGAAATATCCGAAGAAGACAGATGTCTGCACCAACTGGGCCTGCATCTGCGTCAGCTCAAACGACTTCTGGAACTGCTGTACCAGGATGTCGGTGAGGTTATTGGACATACCCCAAAGGAAGAAGAGGACGGTCACGAGGACAAAGACCGCCGTGTTTCCCTTGGGGAAGATGCCTGGTGCGTGTGATTGCTGCGAAGCGGCCATCGTCAGATCGCCTTTCCCTGTGTTGAGAGTCTGGGAATCTTGTAAGTGCGGCAGCAGGTTTCTGCAAAGAGGCTCTGCTGCTCGGAATCGCTGAGAGTGGCAAAGTACTCCCGAAGGAAGCTCCACCACCGTTTATAGTCTGCCGCCAAAAGGCAGACAGGCCAATCGGAACCAGCCATAAGTCTATCTGCGCCAAAGGCTTCGAGACAGACGTCGAGATAGGGCGCCAGGGTCTCGGTAGACCAGGACTTCCAGTCGCCTTCCGTAACCAGGCCGGAGACCTTACAGACAACGTTGGGCCGCTTTGCCAGTTCGCGAAGATTGTCCGCCCAGGGCTCGATCTCTCTTGCGGCGATACGTGGCTTGGCGGCATGGTCGACAACAAACTGCTGGTTGGGATGACGATCGACGAAGCGGATCGCCTCCTCGAGCTGATGCTGAAAGATCAGGATGTCGTAGATCAGGCCGCAGGTCCGTAGGCGCTGGATACCGCGATTGAAGGCCGGTGCATCCAGAAAGCCGGCGGGCTCGGCCTGAACGACGTGGCGCAGACCCACGAGCTTCGGCTCCTGACTGAGTCGCTCCAGAAGCGCAGGGAAGCTCTCCTCCGCAATGGGAGCCCAGCCTACCGCCCCGTAGAGAAAAGAATGCTGCGCCGCAAGCTTCAGCAGCCACTCCGTCTCCTCAATCGTTTGT
>JAEKKE010000399.1:0-7887 GCA_019510535.1 Acidobacteriota bacterium | reverse complement strand
CATGAGGCTTGGTGGAATCCGATGGCATCGCGTCAGTCAGACTCCAAAATTACATTTGCATACTGGATCGTTTCTGCCGTCCGGATCAGGCCGATGGCATGCGGAACCCGCTTCTTGAAATCGATATGTGGTTCCCAGCCGATGGGAGGAAGAAGCGATGTGAACCGCGCCACGGTTGCTGCGTCGTTCATCTCCTGGAACTCCCGCGCCATCCAGCATTTTCCGACAATGAAATTAGGACGCAGCGCCTGCAGTACATCGGTCACACTGGGAATGTTGTCCACCAGGGATATGTCGACCGTCTCAATCATCGGCCAGTAGGGAAAGCCACGGTCGGCGATGACCAGGGTATTGGTGTGTCTGACTCTGCTCAGCAGCGAATTGATATGAGGATTGAGAATTCCGGTTCGCAGCATACGTTCAACGTTTCCTGGTCATACCGATAGAGGTTAACGGTGCGGGCAGTGACATCTCGTCCTTCGGTAGGGAGAGATGATGCGGTAACGCAACCGTCAGGCTGCCCAAACAGGTGGCAGTGAGCATGGTATCGCACTCCAATGTCACGCTTGCTCCAACATGGGCGCGTTCAGACTGCCCCTCGGTAAATTGCTGGCAGTTTATGTTTTTCTATTGTATTTCGTCAATAAAAATATTTTTTCGCATACGGTAATCTGGCTGACTTTTTCTCAGCCTGCGAAACGCCGGATTCTCATTTGGCAAGCAGTCTTTTGCGATGCTATAACTCCGGGAATGACAACTGGAATGCCATCCTCTCCATTTCGCCTTGAAGGAAAATCTGCGGTCGTTACGGGCGGTGCAAGCGGCATCGGCAATGCGATTGCCGTTGCCTTTGCCGAAGCCGGAGCACGCATCACTCTTCTCGATATCAATCCCGCGCAGTTAGAGGCTGCGGCCGCAGCGATTCCGGGAGCAAGTGGTATTCCGTGCGACGTAAGTGACCCGGAGCAGGTGCAGCAGGCATTTGCAGCGATTGGCGCGGCGGGGGGATCTGACATCCTGGTAAATAGTGCCGGTGTTTCGCATATCGGAACGCTGCTCTCGACCGATGTCGCCTCGTTTGACCGTCTGTTCCGAATTAATGTCAAAGGCTCGTACCTGGTGATGCAGGCAGCCGTCGCGCAGATGGTGGAGAAGAAGAGCGGCGTGATTCTGAATATGGCGTCGATTGCCGCCACTGCCGGGCTGTCAGACAGATTCGCCTATTCCATGAGCAAGGGGGCCGTATTGTCGATGACGCTCTCTGTTGCAAAGGACTACCTGCAGCACGGTATCCGGTGCAACTGCATTTCGCCTGCACGAGTGCATACGCCGTTCGTCGACGATTTCCTGGCGCGTAACTACGCCGGCAAAGAGGCCGAGCAGATGGCACGTCTGGCAGCCGCTCAGCCGGTCGGCCGCATGGGGACTCCCCAGGAGATCGCGCTTCTGGCGTTATACCTCTGTTCGGATGCTTCGTCGTTCGTGACCGGCGCCGATTATCCAATCGATGGTGGCTATTTCAATCTCCGCTAGAGGGCGCATATGGATCTGGGACTTAAGGGGAAGGTCATTGCCGTCACCGGCGGGGGCTCTGGCATTGGTGAGGGAATTACCCGTGCATGTCTGGCTGAAGGCGCCAAGGTCGTGATACTGGGTCGTGTAACAGCGGCTGTACGGCAACTGATGGAAGAGGTGGAGCAGAAAGGTCTGCCTTGTGAGCTGCTTGAGCTGGAACTGGCAGAGACCCGCCACTGCCGGACGGCGATCGACCATATACAGGCCAAATATGGTGAACTCTTTGGCCTGGTCAATAACGCCGGAGCGAATGACGGAATCGGCCTGGAGAACGGTACGCCGGAGCGGTTTATGGAGAGTCTGCAGCAGAACCTGCTGCACTATTACGCTCTGGCCCAGTTCGCATTGCCTCTTTTAAAGGCGTCGGTAGGCGCGATCGTGAATATCAGCTCGAAGGTCGCGATGACGGGACAGGGCGGCACCTCAGCCTATGCGGCCGCAAAGGGGGCGCAGCTTGCCCTGACCCGGGAGTGGGCGGCGGAGCTGCTGCCATACGGTATCCGGGTAAACGCCGTAGTGCCGGCGGAGGTGATGACCCCTCTGTATCAGACCTGGCTGAAGACCGTCGGCGACCCCGAAAAAGAGCTGTCGCGCATCAAATCCCGCATTCCCCTTGGTCATCGGATGACGACTATCGAGGAGATCGGGGCGCTGGCCGCCTTTCTGCTATCTCCCACGATGTCTGGCCATACGACCGGGCAACATCTCAGTGCTGATGGCGGCTATGTACATCTGGACAGAGCCATTACCTAGCAGGCAGGGCGGATGTGCACTAGAGCGTTTCCCTGTAGGTGTCGTGTAGAGGTTCCACATCTATGGGTGTTTTCTGTAATGAAAACGCCACTGCACGCCCCCTCACGGGCTACCCAGCAACAGGGAAATGCTCTAAAGTATCCAGATAACTCGCCATGAGCCTTAAACAGACCGCCAAGCAGACCAGCCCGCGCACCAAGCGCAACCTTAAGAACGATTATGCCGCGCCTGCCCTCGACAAGGGGCTCGACGTAATCGAACTTCTGGCTCATCAGACCGTCGGTCTGAGCATGAGTCAGATCGCGCGTGAGTTGAACCGCAGCGTCTCAGAGATCTTTCGCATGTTGCTCTGCCTGGAGCATCGGGGATACATCGCACAGGCTGGCGCGGAGAAGTATTTCTTGACTCTGAAGCTCTTCAAGCTCGTGCAGGAGCATCCGCCCACCGAGCGCCTGATCAGCGAAGCTCTACCCGTCATGCACCGGCTGGCGTCGCAGACCATGCAGTCCTGCCACCTGGGTGTGGTCGAGAGCGGTCGTGTCGTGATTCTGGCGCAGGTCAATGCGCCTACTTCTGTCGGCTTTTACGTAAAGCTTGGATCGACCGTGGACATCATGGAGGCCTCGTCCGGATACGTCATTCTGGCTCATCAGAATAAAGCGGAGCAGGAGCGGACCCTGACAGAGTGGCAGCGTGAGACCGGCCGCAAGCCGCCGAAGAACCTCGAAGCCCATCTGGCGCTCATCCAGAAGAAGGGGTTTGAGAAGCGCGAGAGCTACCAGGTACGTGGCGTCGTCAACTTCAGTTTTCCGGTGCTGGATCACACGGGCTCAGCCATTGCGGCGATCACCATTCCGTACATCGATCACATGGACGCTCATATCTCGCCGGCAAGCATTACAGAGATGCTGCGTGCAGGGACACAGGAAGTGTCGAAAGCGATCGGACTTCACGTCTGATCGCTTTCGACGTCTCGTCACACAGTGCGCATGTGTTCGTTCATGATGAGGAAGGCTCCCAGGCCATGGAAGTCGTCCGTGCGGCGCGGGCGGTTGTAGTAGTAGGCCAGATCTCCCACATTGGTGCCTTCGCAGATATTGGCGATGTGGCCAAAGCCGTCGTCGTCCTTTGAAAGCTGTGTGAGCACGCCCTTGTAGCCTTTGGCGGCGACCTCGGCGTAGCGCTTCGCGATGTAGCCGCGTTTGACGGCCATCGACAGGGTGTAGGTGTACATGCAGGAGCTCGAAGTCTCGCGCCAGTTGTTAGGATCCTCGCCCTTGTCCAGAATCTGGAACCAGAGGCCGGTCTCTTTGTCCTGATAGCGGCTGTAAGCCTCGCAGAGCTGTCGAAGTTGGGCAATCAGCTTTTCGCGCTGCGGATGGGAATGAGGCATAAGTTCCAGAACCTCGATCAGGGCCATGCCGAACCATCCAATGGCGCGGCACCAGAAATAGGCCGAGTGATGTGTGGTGGGGTCCGCCCAGGGCTGTGCGCCGGACTCATCGTAGGCATGGAACATCAGACCCGACTTCGGATCGTTGAGGTGGCTGGCATAGATCTGGAACTGCTTTGCCGCCTCGTCAAACGTATATTTGCTCTCTCCGTAGGCCGAGCCGTAGCGCACAAGGAACGGCATGCCCATAAAGATGCCATCAAGCCATAGCTGATGCTGGCGGGAGAGCGCGTGCCAGAAGCCGCCGTCCTCGGTGCGCGGATAGTTGTCGAAGGTGTGGCGAATGGTGTCCGCGGCCGTCTTGTACTTCTTCTGTCCGGTCTCCTTATGCAGGATAAGCAGAAGATTGCCGGGCAGCACGTAGTCAAGCGCGGTGATCGGACGATCGATCACGCCTTCGTCATTGACGTGCTTATCGACCCAGCCCTGGATGTAGTCCAGATACTTCTTTTCTTTGGTCCGCTTGTAGAAGAGATATTGCCCATACAGAAAGAGGGAAACAGCATAGCCCCAGCCGCTCAGGTTGCGAGGGTCCGGCGTGCGATGCAGCATGCCATCGATCACAAGGCGGGACCAGTCAGGCTGAGCTGAGGGCTTTTCCGCTTTCATGGCCCATGCGGAGCGATGCAGGCTTGTGGTGAGCAGAGGCGCGGCTGCGAGCAGTTTGAGCGACTCTCTTCGGGTGAAATCTTTCATGTTTGTCTTCCTTTTTGGGCAGGTGGCGATACTTTTCAGGGTTCCGGAGGTGTTCAAAAAAGGTAGGGCGTCGCGCTACAAAGCCGCCGCTGGGAGCTGTGAGGATTTCGCGCGACTCCCAGCGGCAGTTGGAGAGGCCATGCTGGCTAGACGCCGGCGCGCGGTTTTTCTCTGCGGACGCGGATGTTGTCCTGGGTTGGCTCGCCATCGCACTCGATAGCAATGGTGGTTATCGGCGAATCCGGCGCCTTCTCAGGAAGGCCGGTAAAGTTCACGCGCCACTCATTCTGGGTGAAGGTTACGGGCTTGCCGGTCTTGAGGAACTTTGCGCTCTTCACCTTCACGCTAAGTCCTCCGATCGAGACGTACTCGCCCGGCCAGAAGTGAACGTGCATGTAGAGCGTCTTTCCTTTCCGCGTGAAGCTGGCGTAGTTGGAGCGGCGCGGCTGGCAGAGATCGCTGCCGTAGATGCTATCTCCATTGGCGGCCATCCAGTCGCCGACTTCGGTGAGAATGCGTACCGACTCCTCCGGGATGGAACCATCCGGCTTGGGGCCGATATTCAACAGGTAGTTTCCACCATCGCGGGCGCAAGTGATCAGGTTGCGGATGATAGTCTTGGAGGTCTTCCAGGCATCGTCGGCCCGCTGATAGCCCCAGCTATCGTTCAGGGTCATGCACGATTCCCAAGCACGGCCACCTGTCTCTGCGACGATCTTCTGTTCCGGAGTAGAGAAGTCTCCATCGAGTTTGTTTCGGTTGTTGACGACGATCTCCGGCTGCAGCTTGAAGACCATCTCATTCATCCGCCTGGACTCCCATCCGTCAGCGTCCAGCGGCCAAGGCACGTCGTACCACAGGACGTCGATCTTCCCGTAGTTGGACAGGATGTCGTGGATGAGGCCGTGGGTATACTCCACGAACCGCTTACGGGCAGCCTCGTCGGTGGCGCAGTGGGCACCGTCCGGATGGTGCCAGTCCATAAGCGAGTAGTAGAAGCCGACGCGGAGCCCTTCGGCGCGAGCGGCATCCACGTATTCCTTCACGATGTCGAAGCCGGGCCCCTGCTTAACTGCGTTGTACTCCGTGAGCTTGGTGTCGAAGTTGCAGAAGCCCTCATGGTGCTTCGTGGTCAGAACCATGTACTTCATGCCGGCGCGTTTTGCCAGCTTGGCCCAGGCACGAGGTCCCATGCGGGAAGGCTTGAATGACTTCGCGTGCGCCATGTACTCCGCGATCGGAGGAGCTTCATTCTCCATGTTCCACTCGTGCCGCATGATGCTGCTGTAGACGCCGAAGTGGATGAACATGCCGAACTTTGCTTCATGCCACCATTGCAGGCGCTGCGTGCGGGTCTCGTCGCCGGGCTGCGCCTTTCCGGTGTAGGCCTGATTGGAGACGGTTTGCTGGGCGAAGCCGAATTTTGGCGCCGCGAGACCGGCGATCGAAGCCGCGGTCCCGAGCAGCGCCTGCCGGCGATCGAAAAGTTTCTTACTGAGCACGAAGGTCCCTCCTGAAGCAATGTAAGACGGTTAGCTGTGGGGCGACTGGTGATTGTCAAATATGAAAAGCATTTTTCATGAACCATCGATCGATGGTCAACGAAATCCTTGTGCGGGGCAGTTTTTTCTCAGGGGAAGGAGGGAAAGCCCCAAAAATGTATACGTGTGCAGGAAACAGTGTCAAGAAAGATTTGCTGCTTTCTGACGGGCTGAAGGGGCGTTCGGCGTATCCGCCAGTGGCCGGGCATTTCTGAGGCGATTCATTCCTGAAAGCCTGTTTTTACAGAGAAAATTTTCCATTGACAAAGGCTGAATGGATCACGCACGATGATGCCCGCTCCTCTGAATGCATAAATACGTTTCGCGAGTTGTATACGTAATCATACTTACTGGCTTAGGACCGACGTCTGAGGCGCGAAAGGAAGTTGTAATGATCAGATCGTTTTTGAAGCCATTTCTTCTGCTGGTGTTGCTCGCGACCTCTGTTTCTATTCACGCACAAAGCACCAGCGGCCAGATCAGCGGTCACGTTGTAGACCCATCTGGCGCCAACATTGTCGGAGCTACTGTACAGCTCCTTAACGCACAAACCGGTGAGGTGCGCGAGGCTAAAACCGCCGAATCGGGCGATTTTGTCTTTCCTGGTGTCCAGCCCGGCCAGTTCAAGGTCAGAATCGCCCTCATCGGATTTAAGGCCTACGAAAAAGAGAACCTGAACCTCAGCGCAAATGAGCGCCTCTCCGCCGGTAACATTACCCTGGCCGTTGGCGCACAGTCAGAGACGGTTGAGGTCCAGGCAGACCGGACGCCGGTGCAGACTGAGAGCGGCGAACGTTCGGCGCTGCTCGACTCGAAGGAACTGTCCACCCTGATGACCGCGGGACGCGATGTGACGGCGCTGCTTCGTGTTCTTCCCGGCGTGGTTAAGGATGGCGGCGGCGCAAGCCAGCTCGGAACACAGAGCGCGGGTACGATCAATGGCGTACGCGGCGATTACAACAGCCTGAGTGTGGATGGGACCACGGGAAATACCCGCGGCGGCCCGAACCTCGACACACCGATGAATTACGACGCAATCGGCGAAGTAAAGGTGCTTCTCGGCAACTACCAGGCAGAGTACGGCCAGGCTGCCGGTTCGGTTGTCCAGATTGTGACCAAGTCAGGTTCGAAAAACTTTCACGGCTCGGCGTACTACTACAACCGTAATGAAGCCTTCAACGCCAACGACTATTTCAATAAGAACAAGACCTATGTCCAGCGCCCGATAAGCCGCTACAACACCATCGGCTATAACGTCGGCGGACCTTTCTTCATTCCCGGTCTTCTGAATGAGAGAAAAGACAAGATCTTCTTCTTCTTCTCGCAGGAGATCTGGCCCACTAAGAAACCTGGAACGCTGCGCCAGTTCATGATGCCGACAGCGCTGGAGCGTCAGGGCGACTTTTCACAGAGTGTCGATAAGAGTGGCAATCAGGTCTATATCAAAGATCCAACCTCTTCGTCGACAACGTGCTCCAAGACGAACACATCGGGATGCTTCCCGGGCAATAAGATCCCGACCAGCCGCATCGACCCGGACACGCAGAAGCTGATGAGCATTTTGCCAATGCCCAATGCCAGCGGTACGATCAGCGGCGGCCTGTACAACTTTGTCAACCAGGGCGTGACAAAGAATCCTGTGAACCAACAGGTGCTGCGGGTGGACTATAACCCTTTCACGCAGTTGCACACCTACTTCCGTGGTACGCATATGACGACCACGAATGACGGTCCGAATGCGGCAGCGGTCAACGCGCTGATGCAGTGGGGAGTGCCTTTCTTCTATTCCACACCTTCGAGAAATGCGACGTTGAACGTCACCTATATCCCAACTCCGACATTGATCAACGAACTCAATGTCGGGTTTGC
>JAEKKE010000398.1 GCA_019510535.1 Acidobacteriota bacterium | reverse complement strand
AGGATCAGAAAGGCAGAGGCCATCAGCAGCTCTAGAAGGAGCTGGCAGACCAGCAGCGTCCTGTTATCGAACCACGAGAGCAGGTGATCCATTCCAGTGACTAGATCCTAATTGGGCCCTTTGTTGCCAGTTGCCAGTTGCCAGTTGCCAGTTGCCAGTTGCCAGTTGCCAGTTGCCAGTTGCCAGTTGCCAGTTGCCAGTTGCCAGTTGCCAGTTGCCAGTTGCCAGTTGCCAGTTGCGACTAGAGATACCGCGATGGGTTGCCTCGCGCGGGTGTGTTGAAGGTGGTTCTTGCGCCGATGTCGTAACTGGCAACTGGAAACTGGCAACTGGCAACCGCTTTTGGTCTTACTTCCCCTGGACCAACCAGGTGAATTGCTCTTTGGTCAGCGGCACTACCGAGAGGCGGAACTGACGGAACATGATGGAGTCCGCGAAGAGAGGATTGTCCCGAATCTCGGCGAGAAGCTTTGGGCGCGCGATCGCTTTGACCGGCTTGATGCGGACGGCCGGATTCTTTGGGTCAGAGGCATCGACTGAGACAACCTTGGCATGACCGACGGCGGCTTTGCCGACGTTGGAGTGATAGATGACCAGGTCTTCGCCCGGTTTCATGCCACGCAGTGTGATCAGGGCCTGGGGATTCTTGATGCCATCCCATACGGTTTCACCGTCACGCTGCAGATCTTCAAAGGAGTAGGCGTCGGGTTCGGATTTGAGAAGGTAGGCAGCCATGGGGAAATTCTAGTTGCTGGTTGCTGGTTCCTGGTTGCTAGTTTCTCGTCGCCGGGCCATATCGGTGGCGCCACTGCTCTGGGTGCCCCATCCATCGCAACGCGATGGGTGGGATGCCTTGCTGGTTCTAACCACCAAGGTCGAGTAAGTTGACTTCGGGCAGTGGCTGGCCGAGGAAGCGGGAGCCGAGGGCCTGGAACTTTTCTGTCGAGTCGGTGGCGTAGAAGGCCAGATTGCTCGATGGCTGGCCGGGTAAGGCGTGGAGCAACTCTGCCACTTTGCCGGCGGTGGTCTCTGCCGAGTCGATGACGGTGATCGGTTGCGGGCTCAGCTCTGCGAGAAGCCGTGTGATGAGCGGGCGCAGCAGTGGATAGTGCGTGCAGCCCAGAAGCACCGTCGAGGGTGAGAGTCCGGCTTTGGCGGCATCCGCGAGAGCTTCGGTGAGGTAGATGCGCGCCACTTGTTCGGTGACGTCGTGGTCGATCCATCCCTCTTCAACGAGCGGCACCAGAAGCGGACAGGCTTTCTGTGTAGCCTCGATGCCGACTGCTTGCAGTGCTTTGAGGTAGGCGTCTGACTGAACAGTCGCCTGGGTGGCCAGCACCAGCGTGGAACCGGAGGTAGCGGCTTCACGCGCAGCCTCTGCTCCGGGTTCGATCACGCCAAGGATGGGAAGGGTGGTGGACGCTCTGAGTTCCTCCATCGCGAGAGCCGAGGCGGTGTTGCAGGCGATGACAATCATCTCCGCACCGTGGTCTTCGAGGAACTTCGCGGAAGAGACGGCATAGCGCGCAATGGTCTGGCGGGACTTGGCGCCATAGGGAAGTCGGGCGGTGTCGCCCAGATAGGTATAGCGGGCTCCTGGAATCAGCGGCAGGAGTGCGCGCAATACGGTCAAGCCTCCGAAGCCGGAGTCAAAGACGCCAACATGCACGGCGGTCATGGTGTCTCTTTCGTTGATTGAAGGGTGGTGTCGCTAGAAGGATACACCCGATCAAGAGAGAAATGACCCGCCAATGTGGGCCTTGTTTTGCCATCCACGAGGAACCGGATCCGGCTGACTTGTGGAAAATTTGCGTGGACAGTACCCAGCACAGAGAGCACAGTCAGGGTCTCGACTTCGACCCCTGAGGGATGTGCATCGGCGAAGCTCTGCCGAAGATTGATCACGGCCATGTATCCGTTCCGCGCCGCCATGTCGGTAAAAGCGGTGGGAGAGGGTGTCGTCTTCTCTTCGGTGTTTTTGCCGGCGGCTTCGGGTGGTTTGGGAGGTGTTAGCGGGAGAGGAAGGAAGAAGACGTCGGCAATGGCGGTGCCATCGAACTTGAGGGGGTGGGGCGAGTCTGTCTGTCCGTAATCGCTGAAAAGCCGTTCAAGAATGGCGCGCAGGCGGATCGTCGGCTCGGTGGGGAGCGCGATCTGGCGGTCGCTGGGAGTAATGGTGCCTGCGGCGTCGTCTGCCATGAGGAAGGTGACTGCCTCAGTCTGGGTCGTGGCGCCGTTCGGAGCCTCAATGGGCGTGGCCGCGTTGGAGATGGAGTTCAGCCGTGTGATAGTCCGCTGGTGCACGCGCCATAGATAGCCGGCCATGAGCACAGAGAGTGTCATCAGCGCCAGAAACAGGATGCGCTGGTAGCGGGGAATCATCGCACGGCTCCCGCGCCGGTAACGGCATTTGGATGTCCTCGCCAGAAAAGCAGAGCACCCGCGACAGCTTCCGCGACCCGCTGTTGGTAGGTGGGGTCCTGGGCGGTCGCGTCATCGAGCGGGCCAAGCTCGATTGCGACCGCGGGGCAGGTGAGGGAATCGAGTGCAGCCAGCCAGGTGCGGTGATTGGTCACGGGCGTATGGGAACGGGAAATCGCCGCCTGCAGCTCTGAGGCGAGGCGAAGCGAACGTGTAACCCATGGCGCCTGGGCTTCATTCCAGAGGACAGGCTTGGAGCCCTGGAGAGCCGGCTCCGTCTCCGGAAGCGCGGAGGTGAAGATGTGGACTCCAGCGGCATTGCCGGAGGCATGCAGCGTGAGACAGGCTATGGCCCCGGAGCGGTTGGCAAGCTCAACCCGGCCATCGCCGGTGAGATTAGCGGCATCGTCCGGTGTCGTATGCGTTAGAACGACTTTGAAGCCGCGGACGATCAGCAAGGATTGCAGGCGGTTAGCGAAGGCGATGGTCACGTCGCGCTCGGGAAGTTTTTCCGTGAGCCGTGCACCGGTATCCGGGCCACCGTGAGCTGCGTCGAGAAGAATAATGGGGGCCTGTGCAGGGGTTTGCGCGCGGGCGGCGGGCAGCAGGACCGCCGCTACCGCCGCTGCAAACAACGCGGGTTTAGAGCATTTTTTCTGTCGGTGCAGAGTAGGGCTTCCCCATCGATGGGCGTTTTCCGCAATGAAAACGCCGCACTCCTCTGTCGGGATACCCAGCAACAGGAAAAATGCTCTAGTCCAGGGCATAGATGGCAAGACCACTCAGCAATTTCGGATAGAAGTCCGTGGACTTCTGCGGCATGACTTCGTTCGCGAAGGCGACATCGCGGAGCTGTTGCAGCGTTACCGGCTTGGTAAGGAAAGCAACGTCTGCCTCTCCTTTGTTCACCAGTTCCACGGCCTCGGATGCCTCGCGCAGGTACTTCACATTGCCCAGTTTTGTCACCTGTTCCTGTGAGAGACCGAGGATCTGCGCAAAGAGCAGGCCATGGAGCTGGACGACATCGAGCTGGCGCTGGCGCGGAGAAAACTCCTGCAGCTTCGGAGTAATGGCTTCAGATTTTGCGGTGAGCAGCCAGCTTCCGCGGGCTGTGACGGCAACGAAGGCCACCCCTTCGGTCGCATCGAGCGCAGCCTTGAGGGCTACATGGTTGCTGCCGTTCAGCGGAGCGCTGTCAAAGTACGGAGCAGCCTTGGCGAGCAAGTCGTCCGCCGAGAAGTTCTGCAGGCCGTTGAGCACGCGGTGCGTCGGCAGAATGGTGATTCCGGGGGCGGCCATATTGACGAAGGTCATCATCATGGCAGCTTCAGGATAGGCCGGCGTGGGGAGGTCCGTGGCGGTGACATGCAGCTTTTCTGCTTCATCGGCGCCTGCGGTCTCAGAGCCCGGAGCCGGATTGAAAGGCAGACCGAGCTCGGCGGCGCGCTCCTTGGAGTAAGCGACCGAGGTCTCGTAGCGATGATGCCCGTCAGCGATGATGAGCTTCTTATCCTGCATGGCCCCCACGATGATGCGGATCAGGGACGGATCGGTGATCTTCCAGAGCTTGTGGAGGACACCATAGTCGTCAACAACGGCCTGATCGGGAGCTGGGCCGTCCTCAAAGAGAAGGCGTTCCACGCTGAAACCGGGGTCGTTGTAGAGCATGTAGATCTGCTCGCAGTAGGCACGGGTGGCCTTGAACAGGGCCAGACGATCAGACTTGTGTTTGGGGAAGGTCTGGTGCCAGGAACGGTATAGACCTGTGAGTAGCCGTAGATGGCCGGTTCTGCCTCTTCGACCAGCACCTGGTCCTTGCGCCAGGCGTTGAGGGTGTCGGCGGCGCGGGTGTAGACGTTCTCTCCCTCTTCGGTATCGCCGGGGAAGTGTTTACCCAGGATCACGCGGATGAGATTTAGCGGGTGCCTCGCGTAGTAGCGGTCCTGCATCTCCGGGGTGATCTTGTCGTAAGGCTGGGTGACGACATCCTCCAGCTTGACCTTGGCGGGGTTATAACGGAAGGCGCGGAACGGATAAATGCGGGCCATGCGTGCGGAAGGCGACACTCCAATCTTTAGGTTCTAGGAGAGATTGTACTTGGGGGCCATGCGGGCCCGCGGCCCGGTTGGGTAGTTGAATCGTTGAATAGTTGAGTGGCTGAAGGCGGTTTGCAGCGGATATTTGGGCTGGAATGACATTTTGTTGACAGTGCGGCGGCCGGTTTTCCCGATCATGGAATGAGAGGCTGCGATTTCACCGGGGGATGCGTCAAACAGGAAAACGGTGGATTACACTCGTACTTCCCGGAGATGATCTCCGGAACGAGGCTAACGGTGGCGGGTCTGGGGCTCAAGGGTCGGCTGGAGCGTGGGCAGCGCGTATGGCGCCGCCTGGCAGTGCTGCTCGTGATGGGTATAGCGCTGTGCGGGAGTGTGTGGGCACAGGAGAATCCCCTGGGAGACGTGAATACCGCGGTGCCTCCGCCACCAAAGCCGCCGGTTGAGCCGAAAAAAGTAATTGAGGGTGGAGAGAATGTCGCCCGTGAGGCGGCTTCCGCGCCGCGGGGCGCCAGCATCCGTGTCTCGGTCAACCTTGTACTGGTACCGATGACGGTAACCGACCCCATGAACCGTCTGGTGACAGGCCTGGAGCGGGAGAACTTCTGGGTCTATGAGAACAACCAGCCGCAGGAGATCCGCACTTTCTCGCTGGATGACGCTCCGGTGACGATCGGGATCATCTTCGATATGAGCGGAAGCATGGGGTCGAAGTTTCAGCGGGCGCGCAAGGCGTTGTCCGCATTTATGCGGACCTCCAATCCCGAAGATGAGTTCTTTGTGGTCGCATTCAATGATCGTCCTGCCGTGGTGGTAGACAACACCTCGAATGTGGATGACGTCGAAGCCCGCATGGCGATGATGAAACCGGAGAGCAGGACGGCGCTGATCGATGCCGTTTACCTGGGCCTGAACAAGCTGAAAGATGCCAAGTTTGACCGCAAGGCGCTGTTGATTATTTCGGACGGTGGCGACAACCGCAGCCGCTATACGGAAGGAGAGCTGCGCCGGGCCGTACGCGAGAGCGACGTGCAGATTTATTCCATCGGCATCTTCGATACGTACGCTTCGACTCCGGAGGAGATTGCCGGTCCCATCATGCTGAACGATATCTGCGAGATGACCGGCGGCCGTATGTTCCGCGTGACCGACGTCGCCGAGCTGGGCGATATCGCGGCCCGTATCTCGCAGGAGCTGCGCAACGAGTACGTTGTCGGCTTCCGCCCGGGCGACCTGAAGCATGACGGCACTTGGCGCAAATTGAAGGTGAAACTTAACCCACCGCCCGGACTACCCCCTCTGACCGTGCATAATCGACAGGGGTACTATGCACCTGCGGACTAAGGTTTTTAGCGCCATCCTGGCAGTTGGAAGTTTCACGGCGGCCTGGGCACAACAGCAACCTTCTTTGACAGTGGACCGGGATCCGATCGCATCGCCGGATCCGGATACGGCTCCCGCGCAATCGACTGCGCCGGTGGGGCCTGGAGGCGCGCCGACAGATAAGATCTCCGGCGGCAAGGGCGGTTATGTGCTACACCGCGATGCCTACGAAGTTCGCTTGAACGCGACCGTGCTGGACGGCAATGGACGCACCATCCTGACACTCCCGCAGGACGCCTTCCATGTCTTCGAGGATGGAACTCCACAGACGGTTAACTCGTTTCGGCAGGAGGATCTTCCGGTCTCGATGGGGATCCTGATCGACAGCTCGGGATCGATGTACGACAAGCGGGACGCCGTAAACAAGGCCGCCGTGCGGTTGATCAAGCTTTCAAATCCCAAGGACGAAGCATTCCTGGTGGATTTTTCGTTCGAGCCCTACATCGATACGGACTTTACCAGCGATGTTTCCAAGCTGGAGCAGGGCTTGAACTACGTGAAGTCTTCCGGCGGAACGGCGATGTACGACGCATTGCTGGCTTCGGCGGACTACCTGGCAAAGAATGCCAAGCAGCCAAAGCAGGTGTTGCTGGTGGTGACGGACGGTGAGGATAACGCGTCGGGCACCTCGCTGGAGGATGCGATTGCGCGTATCCAGGAGCTGGATGGACCGGTGATTTACGCTGTCGGCCTGCTCTTCGGCAAGGATACGGATAAGCGCGAGAGCCGCCACGCGAAGCGTGTGCTGGAGAACCTGGCGGAGCAGACGGGCGGCATCGCCTTCTTCCCGCGCAATCTACAGGAAGTAGACTCGGTCGCCGATCAGGTGGCAAAGGACATCCGCGAGCAGTACACGATTACCTACCACTCGACGAAGTCGCCTGCGCTCGGCGGTTACCGTCAGGTGCATGTCGATGCCAAGTACAAAGGCTTCAACAAGCTGACGGTGCGTACCCGTACCGGCTACTACCCGAAGGTCTCGGGAGCAGCGGCAGCAGCAGGTAAATCCAAGTAAGGCGTGCACGCGACGATGACCTACCAGGGGTTTTCCACGAAGGCAATTCATGCCGGCCAGGAGCCGGATGAGTTGACCGGCGCTGTAAATGTGCCGGTGTATCTCACTTCCACCTATCAGCAGCAGGAGATCGGGAAGAACAAGGGCTGGGAGTATGCCCGGCTGGACAATCCGACGCGTTCAGCGCTGGAGGAGAGCCTGGCGAAGCTCGAAGGCGGAACCAGCGGCCACGTCTTCGGCAGCGGTATGGCTGCGATTGCGGCTCTGTGCACCATGATGAAGGCCGGCGATCATGTGGTCTGCAGCGAGAACATCTATGGCGGAACAGTACGGCTCTTCGAAAAGATCTTTGTTCACTATGGACTGACGTTTACCTATGTGGACGCAGGCGATCCGGCGAAGGTGGAGGCCGCGATTACGCCTGCGACGAAGCTTGTGCATATCGAGAGTCCGACAAATCCGATGATGTCCATTGTGGACATTGCCGCGGTGGCGGAGGTGGCTCATCGTCATGGCGTGGAGCTTTCGATCGACAATACATTTCTATCGCCATATCTCCAGCGCCCAATCGAGTTGGGTGCGGATATCGTAATGCACTCGACGACCAAGTTCCTGAACGGCCATTCAGATGGATTGGGCGGTGTGCTGATCGGGACAAAGCCGGAGCACAAGGAGCGCTTCGAGTTTGTGCAGAAGTGTACCGGCGGCATCCTGGCGCCGTTCGACTGCTACCTGGTGCTGCGCGGTATCAAGACGCTGGCATTGCGAATGCGGCAGCACGATGCGAATGGCCGCGTGGTGGCGGAGTTCCTGTCAAAGCATCCGAAGGTGAGGCAGGTGTTCTATCCCGGCTTGCCGTCACATCCCGGACATGGGATTGCGGCGCGACAGCAGAAGGGATTCGGCTCGATGATGTCCTTCGAGCTCGGAAGCAAAGAAGCAGCGAATGCGTTTGTGCGATCGTTGAAACTTTGCTACCTGGCGGAGTCTCTGGGCGGAGTGGAAACGCTGGTCTCGCATTCGGCTTCGATGACCCATGCGGCGATGACGCAAGAGCAGCGTGACGCGCTGGGGATCACGGATGGACTGATCCGCTTGTCGGTCGGTTGCGAGGATGTTGAGGATATCCTTGCGGATTTGGGGCAGGCGCTGGCGGGAATTGAATGATCGAAGGATTGAATTATTGAATAAGGTCCTTCTCGGCGGAGCGAATTGAGCTAGCGAATACTCTCGTTGCCCATTCTTCGCGGTTTTATCGCGAAGGGCGGGGTCCCTGGCAAACTCCGTTTGCCAGGGTTTTAGCGTGGGGTATCGCGCTATCGCTAGCGTTTGGCTGATGGCGTGTTGGCAGGATCGGTGTAGGGGACATCTTTACCTGGGACGTGTTTGGTGAGTTTTCTGCCGAGCAGTTCTCGCGCAACCGCGCCTGCGGCTCTTCCGCCGATGCCGATGGCTGCGTTGGTGAAGACCAGGTCCCAGCCGCGGTCAGCGTGGGGATAGTAGAGGTTGGAGAGCGCTCCCGAGGTCATGGCTCCGAGAAGGTAGGAATAGTTCGGCATCATGTTGCCGCTGTCGCTGCGGGCAACGAAGGCGCTGGCGATGGCGTGGTACACGCGGGATTTCGTGGTGCCGGTGCCCTGGTAGAAGTAGCGGGGATCCTGGTGAAAGAGTGAAGCGTAGATGGCGTGGTCGAAGTAGTCGCTGATACGGCCGTCTCCAAAGCGTGCTGCCCAGCGTTTGCCGTATCCGGCGGCTCCCTGGCCGTAGCCGGCATAGGAGTTGTTGGCCTGTTCGACTCCGGCGCTGACGGTGACACCGATGAACGATGTCCAGTCGAGCGTGTCACGGGTTGCAAGCTGGAACTTCTGCTTCGTCGTCATCGGTACGGGATGAGGTTCGAAGCTTGTGTAGAAGTTCGGAAAGACACCGAAAACTCGCTGTTGCTCCTGGGCTTTGATCTGGGCCTCGGCGATGATCTCTGTGGGAAGGACGGTGATCTCTGTGTTGGTCGATGCGATGGAGAGCGAGATGTCAGGTAAGACGTAAGTCTGCTCCCCGGAGAGATCGAAGGCCGACGAGGCATAGGGAGCAAAGCCATTGCAGGTAACGCGGAGCATGTAGCGCCCGGCAGGTAGTCGAGCGAACAGGAATCCTCCTCTGGCATCGACCAATGTGGATCGCACCGGCGCGCCTGTTTCATTAAGCAAGGTGACCTGTGCGCCAGGGACGATGGCGCCCGTGCTATCGAGGACGGATCCCGATATCTGTGCCGAGCCTACAGGCAGGGCAGCGAGTGCTTGCGAAGAGGATGCCGCGAGCGGGGATGTCTGGAGCGGTGATGTTTGAAACTGGGGAGCAGGCGCGTCCGGAAGCTCGAGAGAAGCAGCCGTGACGCCGGCCTGTTGTGCAGATAACGCAGTCGTCGAGACGAGAAGGAAGGCCGCAGCGGCACATTTCAACATGAATCAGAAGTCCGATCTGTGATGGTTTGCCAGGCGCTTTGTCCTCCTCCGTACGTTTTAGGTGGAAGGGAAGATGAGGGGATTGGGCACCTGCGTCTATCGACGGTCCGCCTTGGGAAACGGAAGGTGCAGACGACGATTCACGACAAACGAACTCACGGCGGACGATCGAATGTCGTGAAGTGTCGACGCTAGAAAAGAAAAGGGATCGAATTCGGAGGGCGAGCGTCCTATTACACAGCGATCGGTGTGTATAGGAGGCTCGTTCCCTCTGAAGTGCGTTCCTTCGACTCCGACCTTCTGTTGAGATGACCAGGTTTCTACAAAAAGAGCATCCGTATGGATTACGGATTGCCGTGGCGTGCTGTATTCCCGCGGTTGTCGCGTTGCTTGGCTTTAACGGGCCGCATGAGCCTGTCGCGCCTGCAACGTCTCAAAGTATGGTGCAACCGGAGGAAGCCAAGGCGCAGGTGCTGCAACCGGACCTGCTGGAAGGCGCCTGGACCGTGGTATGGGGCACGTCACCGACCGACAAACATCGCAGCACTTTCCGCATCGTCTCCGCAGGTCAGCAATTGAGTGCCGTCACTGCTGCGGATATGAATGATTTCCTCCCCCTGCAAGGCTCGCGCCGTGCGGTTCCGGTGCACGTGGATGGGATGAGCGTATCGTTTGTCGGGGGCAGCGCAGGCACCGTAAGAGGGGACTATGTCGGTGGGGTCCTACGCGGGACCACTGATCGTGGAGCACAGTGGATTGCAGTTCGATCGCCGCACGAGGTGCACGAGCATCACCACAGATCTCACTCCGCAGACCACACGACAACCTCTGTGGAGACGCGCGATCAAAACAGGTGACGATCGAGAGCATTTCTCCTAATACAGTAACTTTGGATAAATCTGCGAATGCCGTTTTCTTCGGGGAAAACGGCGCAAACAGCCAAACCTCCGCAACCACACCTTAGGAGAAGTGCTCTATCGTGACAGCAAACGTGCAAGCGCCGAAGGCCCGTGTATCGCTTCTGCTGATTGACGATGACCGTTCGCTGGGCGCGCTGCTGGCGGAGTACTGCGAACCTTCCGGCTTCAGTGTGACGTGCGCGCGCAGTGGAGAAGAGGGGATCCAGCGCGTGACGGAGCGGCCGTTTCAGTTCATCGTGCTGGATGTGATGCTGCCGGGAATCGATGGCTTTGAGACTCTGCGGAGATTGAGGGAGATTACTCGGACCCCGGTGCTGATGCTGACCACGCGTGGAGCGACGCGCGATCGTGTCCATGGTTTGAACGATGGCGCCGACGACTATCTGACAAAGCCCTTTCAGCCAGAAGAGCTGGTCGCGAGAATCGGCAGTATTCTGCGCCGGACACAACCCGCAGCTGTGGAGGTGTCAACAAGGCTTGTGGGCGATCTCCTCCTGGATGAGGGCTCCCGTACGGTGACGTGCAGCGGCAGGCCGGTAGAGCTGACCGGAGGTCAATATGAGCTGCTGCGGCTTCTACTGGAGTGCCCTGGTGAAGCACGTCCGCGTGAGGATCTGATCCGGCGCATCTTCGGACGCGAACCGCATGGTGTCGACCGCTCCATCGATAACCTGGTGAACAATCTCAGGAAGCGATTGGGCGTTCATCCGGATGGCACAGATCGCTTCAAGTGTGTCCGCAACCTTGGCTACAGCTATGTGCTTCCACAGGATGGGACCGGCCTGTGAGTGTCTTCTTCCGTATCTTCCGCACGTTCTGGTTTCTGATCCTTCTGGGCAGCCTGCTGATCATGCTCGTGTTGCCCATCAGCAGAGAGCCGAGAATGGTGTTGTTCGAACGGCCGCGGGAGTTACCGATCGCGAAGATACAGGAGTGTGCGGCCTTCGCTGTTCAGAAGAGCGCGCAAGGCTTTCATGGAGGCCTGGGGCCAGAGTGTTTCAACGGATATCTCCTGACATCTAACGGCTCCGGCGCTGCAATGGGCGGTGTGAGGCTTCCGTACGGCGAGTCTGAATTGCTGGAGTGGGCGAGAAACCGGATCAGCCCGATGGTGATGGCGACGATCGACGAGACGGTGGTTGCGGTGCGGACCGACCCTGCCGTGAACACATCGCCCTTATTTGTCGCCAGGCTACCCTATCCGGGCACGAGGCGCGCGAAGACCAAGTTCGGATTTGCCATTCTGCTGCGCTTTATCGCATTTTCTGCGATCGCTGCGCTGGTCTTGAGTCTCTACTTCACACGGCCGATTACGCTGCTCTCTGAGGCAACCCAGGCGTTCGGCACCGGAGATCTTCGCGTACGCCTCAAGCCCGCACTGACAAAACGGCGCGATGAGATCGGTAGGGTAAGCCGCGGCTTCAATGAGATGGCTGAGAAAATCGAGTCGCTTGTGCTGCAACAGAAGACATTTCTGGCACATGCGGCGCACGAGCTTGGTTCACCGCTGACGCGCTTGAATATTGCCCTGGCGCTCTGCAAACGCAGACTGGACGCGACGAAGGCTCCGGAGCTGAAGCGTATTGAGGATGAGTCGGAACAGCTCAATGCCCTGGTACAGCAGCTGCTGCTCTTTGCTCGTCTGGAGAGCGGCAATGAGATGGATCAGAACCGGACCAGATTCTTTGTTGCATCAGGGAAAGATCGTCACATTTGCATGGGAGGAACCATTTGCGATCGAAGGCTATCCCGATCTGTTGCAGCGTGCCTTCGATAATGTGATTCGCAATGCTCTTCGATTCGCACGCGTGATTACGGTCGAAAGCCGTGTGGACGATGCCCGTGATGTGGGGCTGGTGGAGATCTATGACGATGGCCCAGGCATTCCAGAGGGGATGGAAGAGACGATCTTTGAACCCTTTCAGCGTGTGTCGGATTCTGATGGTTCTGCCGAAACAAAGGGCGCTGGTCTCGGGCTGGCGATTGCGAGACAGACTGTGCTGGCGAACGGAGGAACGATCTCCGCGCATAAGTCGCCGATGGGCGGGTTGATGGTGCGGTATGAGTTTCCGTTGCGGCGCGGAAATTGAATGATTGAAGCATTGAAGGATTGAATAAGGGCGGGAATCGAAGATCAGGGCTTGTTGGCGATGGGATGTTGAGAACGATCCGCTGAAGGTTTGTCGGGGAGGGATGTTGCTGCTGCATCGGACTGATGGTCATATGCCTTCACGACCTCTTCGGTGATATCGAGGTTATCGGCGGCATACCAGATGACCGGTGCAGCATCTGAGCCACGTTCAAGGATTGCGGCGTAAGCGTGTTGCTGCGCGTATTTCTGCAGAAAAGCGTAGAGTCTCTGCGCTACCCGTTGATAGATTTGCTGTGATTCCGTCTCGAAATCAGTTTTGAGGTTGTCGGCTTCACGCTGTAGCTGTTTATCCTTCAAATTGATGTTCGAGATACTCTGTGCCTTCTCGGCATCTGTCAGCTTTGAGCTGCTTTCTGTTAGCTGCTTTTTCTCTGCTTCCAGCGCGTCACTCAGCTTTTGTAATTGCTGCTGACGCGGGGTGAGCTTCTTCTGTAGGCTGTCGAGGTCCCGCTGTGCTTCTGCTGTTCCAAGAACGGCACTGTTGAAACTGAGTGTGACGATGCCCGCGGTGGGAAGAACATGGCCGGGATCTTTGGCCGCCTGCGCTTCTATCGTCTTTCCGATGCTAAAACTCGCTAAAACAAAGACAAGTACTCTTACCTGCTGCATGAGGGCCTCGTTGCGGGGTGATCTGTCGTTACTGCGTTTTGCCGTTGCTCTTAGGAAAGAGGGCGGGAAGATCAAAGTGGGCGATGTGCTTGTCGTGCGAGGAGTGATCATCATCGGCCCATAGTTGGGGAAGTGAAGTCAGCGCAAATGTCTTGCTGGGAATCGGGTGCAATGTGTCCCAATTCACAGGGTGTGAGAGTTTGAAGACAAGAGGCTCTTGTGAGGTTGCGATGTTGTTCATCAGGTTCAGTTGAGTTGAGAACTGGAACTGAGTGCGGTATCTCATGTGGCTGATCTGCAGGGCGGGTCCTTCCGTTGTGCGCTTGCGTTTGCTCGGGATGCTTACAGGGGCAGAAGCCGGAGCGCGGGCCGCGGTGA
>JAEKKE010000481.1 GCA_019510535.1 Acidobacteriota bacterium | reverse complement strand
CCGCTCCGATACCGGGAGCGCTGGAACCGCCGGCAGTTGCCGTGACCTGTCCTGTTGTTTGCGTATTCGAGGTCAGGGAGTTGGCCGCGAATGTCGGATTGGAGTAGTTGTACCGGTTGAAGACATTGAACATCTCGCCACGGAACTGCGCCCGTATACCCTCGCGCAGAGGAACGTTCTTGAAGATCGAGAGATCCACCGAAGCATATCCCGGCCCATAGAACTGTCCTACCCGTGTCGTTCCTGCCGTCAGCGCCGCGGGCGAGACGATCGCCAGCGGGTTGAACCACTGGATGTAAGGCACGCCTTTGCTGAGCGCATAGTCGATCGACTTGCTGGTGCCGCCGCTGACACAGGTCGAACCCGAATCGCAGTACAGAGGATTGCCACTCAGGCTGGCACGATCAGCGCCTTCGCCAAGTCCCAGACCCGAGTTGTTGGCGGAGCTGCTCGCCGTAATCGGCTTACCGCCGCGGAGCCACAATAGGCTGCTCGCCTGCCAGTCATGCGTCAGCCACTTCGGTCCCCGCTTCAACCCCGGAATGTCATAGGTGAAGAATCCCTTGAACTGATTACGGACATCGTTCGCCAGATTGCCGTAATCGAGATTCGGATTCGTGTTGTCCGTCGGCAGCGCCGTATTGCTGCCAAGGTTATGCGACCAAGTATAGGAATACTCCGAGATCAGACCATGCCAGTTGCGGGTCTTGATCAGCGCCTGCAGGCTGTTGAAGTTCTCGCCGCCAGCGCTGGTCACCTGGCGGATCTGTCCGAAGTTCGGGAATTTGCTGATGTACGGCCGCTTCTGTTGGATCGGCAGGAAGCCATTCACAATCGGCGTCGTGCTCAAACCGGCGCCTAACTGTGTCTGGTTGAGATCGTAGGCATTCAGCAGATGCTTGCCCTGCGTTCCTACATACCCCACCTGCGCCACCATATTCTTACCGATCGCCTTCTCCACGTTGAGCGAATAGTTTGCTGTGTTTGCGGTCGTGAAGTTGGGATCGACCGCCGCGATGCTGGCCACCGGACACGTCGCCGCAGTCGAACCGGTACATGCACCCGGAAGCTTCGGACTCGTCGGGAAGATCGATCCCTGCGACGACGCAATCAGCTCGCCGAGGTTCGGATTCGTCAGCGACTGGTTATACAGCGGCTTGGTTCCAGCGGGGTTGCCAAGCAGGCCATTGCTCGAGAGCCAGGTGTTCGTCGATGGTGTGTCGTAGTAAAGGCCGAAGCTGCCGCGCAGCAGCGTGTCCGTCAGCCGCGGTACCTGCCAGGAGAAGCCTACGCGCGGAGCCAGTTGTAGCGACGAGGCTTTATACGGCTCCGAGACATCCTGCCCCACCACGGCCAGCCCGCCCGTCGGCGCAAGTGCGCTCGCCGCAACGTCGGGCCGGAAGACGGTCAAGTCCTTCTGGTTATCGCCGATCGGCGATAGATAATCCCAGCGCAGACCGAAGGTAAGATTCAGGCTGCTCGTGACCTGGTAGCCATCCTGCACATACAGGTTGAAGTTGTTGACACTGGCGATACGATCCATCACACCGTTGACCAGTGTGGACGTATTCGATTCGAGCTGCAGATAATCCGCCAGTGCACGCAGGCTGCTGTCGACCGCCGTAGAGACGCCGTTGTATGTAAAGGTGGAAGGATATGCCGTGCCGACGTTGGCTCCATTCGCAGCCGCGAATCCGCGATTGCCGCTGAAGCTGAAGTTGCCGCGGGTGCCGCCGTTGCCGCCGGCGCCGTTGCCCACCTCATAGATCTGCGTGCGTCGATACTCGCCACCGGTACGGATCTGATGCTTGCCGTAGGACATCGACACGATGTCAGAGAGATGCCCGCTGTAGTCATGGCGCGACGAGAACGGACTCTGCCCCGTCGAATCGAACCCGGAAATGCTCAGCGTAGGCGCACCCTGCACATTTCCGGGCCCAAGACCAACGATGAAGCCGGCCTTCGATGCATCCACATTTGGATTGGCATCGCTGAACGGCTGGTTGAAGTAGTCCACGCCGGCAACGATCTGGTTGGTAATCTTTGCGTTGACCTGGGAGTTGAGAATCACCGCAATGTTGTGGACGTGCATACC
>JAEKKE010000397.1 GCA_019510535.1 Acidobacteriota bacterium | reverse complement strand
CTGTGCGGGCTACCACACGCTCCAGCTCAACGGCAGTCTGGTTGGAGCGGACACCCGCTTCGCGGATGGCGGCATCCAGCTCATAGCCGCGGGCGCGGCCGGTGCTGGCCTCGGCGTCCAGGGTCTCGACCTCTGCAGCCTGGCTATCGATGGTTTCAGTCAGAGAGGCGATCTGTTGGGCAGTATTCGCCTGTTCGGCGTCCATCTGCGCCAGCTTGCTTGTCAGCACAACCCGCAGCTTGGTGCGCAGTTCATCGCGCAGGGCCACATAGCGTTCTGCCTTGGCCGCCTGGCGCTTCAGGCTGGCCATCTGCCGCGTGACTTCGTCGAAGATGTCGTTGACGCGGGCAAGGTTCTGCTTTGCTGCTTCAAGGCGAAGCTCCGCCAGCCGCTTTTTGGTCTTGAAACGGGTAACGCCGGCAGCCTCTTCGAGAATGGCGCGGCGGTCCAGCGGCTTCGAGCTCAGCAGTTGGCCGATGCGCTCCTGACCGATGATGGCGTAGTTCTCACCGGAGAGACCGGTTCCGAGGAAGACGTCCTGGATATCTCGCAGGCGGCAGATCTTGCCGTTCATTAGGTACTCGGACTCGCCAGAGCGGAACAAACGGCGGGTGACGGTAATCTCGCCGGCCCGTACCGGAGCACGATTGAACTTACGGCGGCGAATCTTCAGAACTACATTGTTGGCCGCATCGCCTTCGGGAATGCCTTCGAGCTGCTGTTGCGGATGCGCTTCACCATCGATTACCTGGCCGGGCTGCGCTTCCAGCACCGCGGCCTCGGTGTCGGCGGCACGCTCAGCGCGCAGGGCAGCTTCGTCCCAGTCGCCGTTGGGCTTGATCGCCGCGTTCTCTTCCGGATGCTCGTCTTCGATCTCGATCTCGGGAGTCTCGCCCGGCGCCAGCAAATGGCCGTCATAAACCTCGGGGTCTACCAGCGTCAGGGAGACTTCGGCCATGCCTGTCGGCTTGCGGTCGCGGGTTCCGGCGAAGATGACATCTTCCATCTTCGTTCCGCGCAGGCTCTTGGCCGACTGTTCACCCAGCACCCACGTAATGGCGTCCGAAATATTCGACTTGCCGCAACCGTTCGGGCCTACGATGGCCGCAATGCCGTTGCCGGCAAGTTGAACCTCGGTGCGATCACAGAAGGACTTGAAACCGAGAATCTGAATGCGCTTCAACTTGAGCATGGAATGGGTGCCTCCAACCGAAACAGGCCGTAAGCGTCCTTGAACATTGGACGCTCCGGAGCCTCATATCAATTGTGTGCATGTTGGGCGCCCTGAATCAACAAGGGCAACCCAAGATTTTGTGGATAAAACGGCCATAACCCCACAAATAGGCGCAGCATGCAGTCGAAAGGTCTTACGGAAGGAGGGTTGGACCGATTCGCCGGTTCGCCCGGCCCATCTGACGCATTTTCAGTGACAGTTTGCAGATCGAGAGCGTCTATAGGTTGTCATGGTCCCGTTACAAGGTGGTCAAACCACTGTGACGGTTGCAGGATATGCTGCAGTTCTTCGCTACCTCCGGCTCTTTTCAACCTCTTGCAAGAGAGCAACGGGCTTCTTATAATCCGCATCAACCCCCTATGGCAGGGCGAAGCGGCGCAGCACGCAATCGCTGTCGTGCAGTGAACCTCTGGTCATCGGGAAAATTCTCCCTGCTGTACCTTCATAGACATCGCACAGTAGATTTTGAGAGTACTTAGGAGCCTTATCAAAATGAAGAAGGTTTTGTTCGCCTCGTTCCTGGCCGCCGCTGCGGTAGCGGTCTCCCCTATCGCCCTGGTGGCAGCAACGGCCAACGTGGGTCAAGCCCCCCAGGGTGGCGGCGTGCAGATGTCGCAGGAAGAGTACAACGCTTACGATGCGGCCACGAAAACTGCCGATCCAAAAGCCAAGATTGCAGCACTGCAGGCATACCTCGACAAGTATCCGCAGAGCAGCGTGAAAGAAGGCGTCCTGGAGCTCATTATGGGCACCTACGGCCAGCTCAATGACGCCGCCGGCATGCTCTCGGCTGCTGACAAGCTGCTGCAGGTCAATCCGCAGAGCCTCCGCGCCCTGACAACCGAGATGAGCCTGCATAAGGGCATGGCCGATCAGAAGACGGATCCGGCAGAGAAGCAGGCTGAGCTCGACAAGGCTGCCGATGCCGCCAAGAAGGCTTTGACTGCCACCAAGGGCAAGGACATCGACCAGGCGACCTGGGATGCGATGGTGAAGCAGGCGACTCCATACCTGTACAGCGCGATTGCCACCGCGGCTCTGAACAAGAAGGACACCGCGACCGCGATCGACAACTACAAGAAGGAACTGGCTGCTGTTCCGGTCGAACAGACCGCGACCCCGGGACCCTTCCTGCAGGACACCTTCTTCCTCGGTTCCGCTTATCTGCAGTCCACCCCTCCTGACTTCGTGAACTGCACCTGGTATACGACCCGCTTTGTCGAGTTGGCTCCGGAGCCTTACAAGAGCCAGTTTGCCCCGACCGCCAAGTACTGCTACACCAAGTACCACGGCAAGGCCGATGGTTATGAGACCGTGCAGGCCGCTGCGAAGAGCAGCCTGAACCCTCCGGCTGACTTCAAGATCGATCCGGCTCCTTCGCCCGCTGATATCGTTGCCCAGACCATCGCATCCACCCCGGATCTTTCGACGCTGGCTCTCAGCGACCGCGAGTTCATCCTTGCCTACGGCAAGAAGGAAGACGCAGACAAGATGTGGGCTGTGCTGCAGGGCAAGGATGTAAAGATTCCCGATGTGGTCGTCGTTGAAGCGACGGGTTCGGTCATCAAGGGCTCTGTCTCCGAAGATGCCGTTCAGGCGAAGGCTGCCGACTTCACCTTCAATCTGAAGGAGCCTCTGACCAAGGTCCCTGCTGTCGGCGACAAGATCGTCATCGCCGGTACCTATGACTCCTACACCCAGAGCCCCGGTCAGGCTGTTCCGGTCATGATCACTATGAAGGATGCCATAGTGGAAGCTCCGAAGAAGACTCCTGCCAAGCCGGCTGCCAAGGCTCCGGTTCATCACGCTCCAGCTCGCAGGAAGTAGTTGCAAGTCCAGAGAAACAAAAGGGCAGCCCCTCGGGGCTGCCCTTCTTGTTTTGTTTCAGGACGTACCTAAGCTAGCTCTACCCGGCAGCGAGCTGCTTGGCGCGCTCTGTGGCGCGTTTTACGGCCTTGATGAGAGTGACGCGGAGTCCGCCCTCTTCCAGCTCCAGAATGCCGTCCACGGTGCAGCCTGCAGGGGTTGTCACCTGGTCTTTGAGCAGGGCTGGATGGTATCCGGTCTCCAGCACCATGCGAGCAGCGCCAAAGACCGTCTGTGCGGCCAGTAGCGTGGCTACGTCGCGGGGCAGACCGACGTTTACGCCGGCCTCAGCAAGAGCTTCCACGATGATGTAGACATACGCCGGGCCCGAGCCGGAGAGACCCGTCACCGCGTCCATGTGCTTTTCGTCAACGATGACGGAACGACCTACCGTGTTGAAGATCTTCTGTCCCGTCACCAGCTGGTCGCTGGAGACGAAGCGTCCGGGGCAAAGCGCCGTGACGCCAGCAGCCAGCATAGAGGGCGTGTTTGGCATTGCACGGATCACCGGGATATTCATTCCGGCAGCCTCTTCAATTGCGCTGGTCTTAACCGACGCAGCAAACGAGATGATCAGCTTCTGCGGCGTCAGTACTGGTCTGATCTCTTCGACCAGTGTCGGAACCTGAGTTGGCTTTACGCCGAGCAGAATGATGTCTGCCACCCTGGCGGCAGCCAGGTTATCGGTCGTGACCTCCACCTGGAACTGGACGGAGAGCGCCTGTGCGCGCTCCGGGTGCGCCACCGTGGCAATAATCTGTTCCGGATGCAGCAGGTTGTTCTTCAGGAAGGCCTGCAGCAGAATGCCGCCCATCTTGCCGGCGCCAAGAATAGCGACCTTGATGCCGGGCAAGGATGCGGGCCCGAGGGTAGGTATTTCGATTTTCAGATCGTCGTTGGACATAGATTTGTCGTGCTAGTCGATGAACTCAACCTTGGCTTTGTGCGGAATAATGCCGCGCTCGTAGCCGAGTTCGAGTAGCTTCTTGATCGCTTCCCGTCCATCGTCTCCGTAGTTGAGAGTGCGCTCGTTCACATACATGCCAACGAAGCGGTTCGCCAGGCTGGTATCCAGATCGCGTGCAAACTGCATGGCATACTGCAGTGCCTCTTCGCGGTTGTCGAGGGCATGCTGAATGCTGTCGCGCAACGCCTGGGTCGTGGTCTTCATGACATCCGAACCGAGCGAGCGGCGGATCGCGTTGCCACCAAGAGGCAGCGGCAGACCGTTGGTCTCTTCACGCCACCATTGACCGAGATCCAGAATCTTATGCAGGCCGCTGTTTCCGTAGGTGAGCTGTCCTTCGTGAATAATGAGCCCGGCCTCGAACTCGCCGCCGGCGACGCGCGGAATGATCTCATCGAAGGGAATCGTCGCCGTCTCAACCTCGGGAGCGAAGAGCTTCAGTGCCAGGTAGGCTGTCGTCAACGTGCCCGGAACAGCGATCTTCACCTTCTTGACCTCATCGGTGGTCAGTTTCTTCGGCGCCACGATCATTGGTCCGTAACCGTCCCCAACAGAGCCGCCGCAGGCCATCAGCGCATAGTTCTCCTGCAGATAGGGATAGGCGTGGAAGCTGATGGCGGTCACATCGTAAAAGGCCTCGTTCATGGCCTTCCGGTTCAGGGTCTCGATATCCGTCAGCGTATGGCTGAACTTGTAGCCCGGTACACGAATCTTGTTCGTCGCCAGGCCATAGAACATAAATGCGTCGTCGGAATCAGGAGAGTGCGCGATGGTGATCTCGCGAATGGCGGAACTACTCATACAATCGGATGACCTCTGGAAAGGATACAGCGGTTAGTGTCTGTGGACTTGCGGATGTCGTTCAGTGTGCGGCGCGACGCTGCACGGAGCGCGGTCGCTGGTACGGATCGCTCAGGTCGCCCGCGTCATTCGATGACCACGGGCGCGGCTGGCGGCGCATCGGTATAACACTCTCTTTGTGTTCGATGTTCGACACGTCGTGGTGCTGTTCAAAAATATTTTCTGCGGTCAGATTCCCAGGCTTTTGACCTGCCGAAGCGGCCTTGCGGACGTGACGTGCAATAGCCCAGGACGCCCATAGAAGAGCGCAGACGGAAAGCACGGCGACTGCAAAAAGAATCTGCATCGGACAAAGGAAAGGATACCAAAGCGCGGCTAGCCGGGCTGTGCGTTCTCCCGTAACCAGGCAAGATACGCCGCGCTGCCGCCCGCCAGTGGCACGACCAGTAACTCCGGTAAGGAATATCCATCCGGACGCTCCGCGTGGAAGCCGTTGATTCTCTCGTCGATCCGGCTGAGATTTGTGCTGAGCGACTTGATCGTTAATTGATACTCTTCGCTGTGTTCGATGGAGCCCTGCCAGCGATAGACCGATCGCAGAGGACCGCTGATGCTGACGCATGCTGCCAGGTTTTCGTGCACCAGAACGTCCGCCAGCGCCTCCGCGGTCTCACGCGTGCCAACGGTTGTCAGAACTAGAACAGGCTCTGTCATGCATAGGAGTATTCCACGCCATGTATCTACTCGGGTTCCCGGGAGCGAGTTTTGCTTGACCGCAGCGATGGCCGTCGATACTTCTGGAACTGTATGCGGAACTCTTCCAGCCTCTGGAGCAGATTGATCGGCGCGGGCGAGCGGCTCTATAGCGGCCGCCGCAAACTTGCGACCGTTGCTGCTGTAGGTTTGGCGATTTCGCTCGGATATCACGTCATCTTCGGCCAGAATGGTCTGACCATATATGAGCAGAAGAAGCGTGAAGCCAGGGAGCTGGATGTAGAGCTTAAGCGTCTGCAAAAAGAGAACGAGCAGATGTCTGGTCACATCGAGCGTCTGCAGAATGATCCAAGTGCGATTGAGCACCAGGCAAGGGAAGAACTTCACTACACACGTCCCGGGGAAGTCATCTACACACTGCCTGCTGCGCCTGCCAAAAAGTAGTCACTGCAAGTAAGATTGACTCGTTCCTATCGACTGGTTCCAGGACAAGACAGTGTTGGCGATCGGTGCCATGCACTGCATGACTCCTTGGAGCATATGCCGTTGGAACAAGGAGAGGCGTTCTGCGGGTCTCACTCTTTATCACTTGTTATAACGACACGCTCTTTCCCGGAACAGGGAAGGCGGTTGTACGCGTGCTCGAGCGGTTGGGGCATACGGTGGAGTTTCCTGCCGGCCAGACCTGCTGTGGGCAGATGCATTGGAATACCGGCTATCAGAAGGAAGCTCTTCCGCTGGTGCAGCGTTTTGTCGATCAGTTTCGTGATGCGGAAGCTGTCGTAGTGCCTTCGAGCAGTTGCGTTGCGATGATGAAAGATCACTATCCGCTGATGGCGGAGCAATTAAAGGACGAGACGCTGAAGGCAGAGCTGAAGCAGTTACTGCCGAAGGTGTGGGAGTTCTCGCAGTTCCTTACCGACTGTCTCGGTCTGAAAGATGTCGGCGCTTACTATCCGCACAAGGTCACCTATCACGCAAGCTGTCACGGTCTCCGTAATCTCGGAATCAAGGACGGTCCGATGGACCTGCTTCGCAACGTGAAGGGCCTGGAACTCGTCGAGATCGAGAACCTCGATCGCTGCTGCGGCTTCGGAGGAACCTTCGCCGTCAAGAATCCCGAGACTTCGATGGCCATGCTGGAAGAGAAGCTCGGTTCTGTGTTGAAGACCGGCGCCGAGGTCTGTACCGCATGCGACAACTCGTGCCTGATGCACATGGAGGGCTCGCTGCACCGCCAGAAGGCCGGCGTGCATACCATTCATCTGGCAGAGATTCTCGCAGGTGAGGAGGCAGGGCAATGAGCCGTATTCCGCTCGACCCGGCAACGTCGCCGGCCTTCCCGAAGGCGGCAAAGAAGTCTCTTGGTGACCAGCAGTTGCGCCGTAATGTGCGTCACGCTACCGATGTCATTCAGGCGAAGCGCAAGCGGATGGTCGAAGAGCGCGATGACTGGCAGGACCTGCGCGAGAGCGGCAGCCAGATTCGTCAGCACACACTTCGCTATTTGGATCAGTACCTGGAAGAGTTCGAACGAAACTGCACCAAAGCCGGCGGTCACGTGCATTGGGCTCGCGACGGCAAAGAGGCCTGCGAGATCGTAACCCGCCTTGCGCGGGAGGCTGGTGCAAAGGAGGTCATCAAGATCAAGACGATGACCTCGGAGGAGATCCACCTCAACAATGCGCTGGAAACCGCCGGCATCATGCCGGTTGAGACCGATCTCGCTGAACTGATCATTCAACTCGGTGAGGATCAGCCGTCGCATATTGTCGTCCCAGCGCTGCATAAAAACCGGCACCAGGTCCGTGAAATCTTCAAGCAGAAAATGGGGCTCAAAGACCTCGGCGATACCCCTGCCGATCTTGCCGAAGCCGCGCGTTCCTATCTGCGCCATAAGTTCCTTACGGTGCCGACGGCGGTGAGCGGTGCTAACTATCTGATCGCTGAGACCGGCGGTGTCTGCATCGTCGAGAGCGAAGGTAATGGCCGCATGTGCCTGACATTGCCGGAGACGCTGATTACCATAGCCGGCATTGATAAGGTGATTCCGCTCATGGACAACGCTCGTACCGAGGTTCTTGCCGACGAAGAGGGACGTCAGACGCTGCACTGCATCCGTTGCGGAGCGTGCCAGAATGCCTGCCCGGTCTATCGTCAGACCGGCGGCCACGCCTACGGCAGTGTGTATGCAGGGCCGATCGGCGCCATCCTGACTCCCCAATTGCAGGAGTTGCATCATGCAGAGAGCCTGCCTTATGCGTCGTCTCTCTGCGGCGCCTGCTACGAGGTCTGCCCGGTCAAGATCAACATTCCTGAGGTGCTGATCCACCTGCGCCACAAGGTGGTAGAGAAGCAGACCAAAGGTCTCGGCACGCTCAACCCCGAAGCGGTTGCGATGCGCGTGATGGCCTACATCTTCCGCAGCGAAGCACGTTTCCGCGCGGCACAGAAGTTCGGCCGTACCGCCGAGAAGCCGCTGGTGAACCGGGAAGGCTGGATCGGTTGGCTGCCCGGCATGCTGGGTGGATGGACACAGGCCCGCGATCTGCAGGCCATGCCCGATGAGACTTTCCGCGAGTGGTGGGAAAAGCGCGACAAGAAGGAGGGCCGCAATGGCTGATGCCCGCTCTGCGATTCTTGAGAAGATCCGTGCCGTGAAACCAGCGGGCTTCGGAGACAAGGCGACTGCCTGGCAGCAGATTCCACGCAGCTTCCTTGTCGGCTCGACGCTTGGCCGTGAGGAGATCCTTCATCTTCTGGAAGACCGGCTGCTGGACTACGATGCAACCGTCGAGCGCTGTGTTCCCGGCGAGATCGCTGGTGTTGTCAAAGCTCTTCTTGAAAAGCGCGGTAAGTCGAGGATGGCGATTCCTGACGGGATGGAGCCTACATGGCTGCCCAATGAGGGAGTCGACTTCGTTGTCGATCGCGAATTGCCCTACAGCGAACTGGATCTCGTAGACGGTGTGATGACCGGTTGTACTGTCGCTATTGCCGATACCGGCAGCATCGTTGTCCGCAACACTTCAGGGCAGGGGCGCCGCGCCATCACACTGGTGCCGGATTATCACCTCTGCGTTGTCTTCGCGAGTGCTGTGGTGAAGACGGTGCCGGAGGCGATGCGCCTGCTGCAAACCTGGAACACCGCTCCCATTACGTTCTTTTCCGGTCCGTCTGCTACGGCCGATATCGAGATGACCCGCATCAAGGGTGTCCACGGTCCACGCTTCCTGGATGTCGTACTGGTGCTCGACTAGCGCATTTTCCCTGTCCCGAAGCAGTCAATGCCCGCTCATGCACGGCGTGAGCGGGCATTCGCGTTTTCGCGAATCTCTGCCGCGAAGATCGGATCACAGCACCGCTTCGAGAATTTTTTCGAAAAATCTTTTCCTCATCACTGGTTGACCAGCCGCAGGCTCTCCTCTACAAGCCATCCGGGATTTCAGGAACAATTCCTCTGTCGAAGAGATCTGCGCGTTTATCGGTCTCGGCAGCACGGACACGGAGCAATCCGAAAAAATACCACCGCGGCCACCCTGTCATATCTTTCTGTCTGTGGTCTGACCAATTTTGGGCATTTTTCAGGCAAGGGCTGACGATTGCAAACCACTCGCATGACACGCTGCCGGGGACGGGTGTAGATTGGCCCATCGCAAGGATTTACCTGTATTTTCGCGTGTAGAATCACCGTGTCGCGCCAAGCGCGCAATCCACAAAAGCGAATCGAAACAGAGGGAAAGATGTCAGGTCTAAAGTATTTGGAAGATCGTTGGGACGACTCAATCGCGTCGAAATTGGATGAACCGGAGCTGCTCCGTTACCGCTCCAACCTGTTGGGCTCGGACCTGCGCATCACCAACTTTGGCGGTGGCAATACCAGCTCGAAGATCGATCAGGTAGACCCACTGACAGGCCAGACGGTCAAGGTGCTATGGGTGAAAGGTTCGGGCGGCGACCTGGGCAGCATCAAGCGCGCAGGGTTCGCCACGCTTTACATGGATCGCCTGCTCAGTATGGAGAAGATCTATCCCGGCGTTGCCCGCGAAGACGAGATGGTTGCGATGTACCCGCTGATCACCTTTGGCAACAATCCTGTCGCCGCTTCCATCGATACGCCGTTGCATGGTTATCTGCCTTTCCCGCACGTCGATCACCTGCATCCCGACTGGGGAATTGCTCTCGCTGCCTCATCCAACGGCAAAGAGAAGATGGAG
>JAEKKE010000480.1 GCA_019510535.1 Acidobacteriota bacterium | reverse complement strand
GCGTATCTGCGAAGTGCGGGCCTGGTGGCGACTCGCAAAGAGGGTAAGTGGGTGCACTATAGCATCGCCTGGCCTGAGGAGAAGGATCTTCGGAAGGCGCTGAGTGCGGCCTTGCGGGCGTTGGAAGATGACAGGAAGATGCAGGCGGACCTGCGGCAATTGGAGACGGCCTGTTGCTCTCCGCAGAAGTTTGTCACGCTGGAAGGTGCGCCGATGCCGGCGCGAACTCAAGCGTGACGCCGACCCTAAACTGTACGGCAAAAATCGGCCCATTCTTCATGCTAGTCCTTGACTGTGGACCCGCTTTGAGCCTTCGGAAGAAGTTTTGTCTGGACCGATTTTCGTTGGCAATGCCGCCCGCCCTGGTAGTGTTAGCAGGCCCTAAGATCCTGTGATATTTTCGCAGGTCGATGAAATGCACGCTAACTGTCTGAAAACGTCCATGCCGATGAGTTCGCTCTCAGGAAGCAGACGAGTCGCAATGTCCTCGATCGAGCTGATCTCCTGCTCAAAGCTGGATGGGGTCGGCGAATAGGTACTTAAGATCGCGCCGCAGCTCGATAAAATCGTCTGAATTTGCCCGATAAAGTCTCCGCTGGCCCTGGGCAACAGGCTTCTGCAAATGTCCTGAATATCGAGCGTCCCTTGATGCACGCTTATAGTGCTTGAGGTGAAGGTAGCTACAATCGCGTCACAGGCAGACTTAATCGTACTAACCGAATCTGCGTAGTTGCCTGCCGAGGGCAGATTTGCGCAGATGCCCTGAATCATGAATATCCCATCCGCAAAGCCTGGGGGAATGTTCAGCGCACTGGAAGTTGTGGCTGGGCTGGAATTTTCTGTTGCGTTCTGGGCAGCAGGCCTTTGAGTACTTTCGGTCATGACAAAACTCCTCTGTTACGTCACGGTTGGCTTGGGTAGCGGATGCAGGAAGAAAGAAGGTGACCGTATAGGCGACGGTATCTGGGGGTACTCTCCTCAAGAACTCAGGATCGGCAAGACACTCTCGCAGACACCCTGTATCATTTGCAATTGTCCGTAAATGGATCCGTTCGATTCGGGCAGCAGACTGTTGCACATGTCCTGGATCGCGGTGAATCCTTGCTTAGGGCTTGATGCACTTGGATTTAGAATCGCAATGCAGACAGACAGGATCGCTTGGATCTGCCCCCTAACGTCTTCGCTGGATGCAAGCAGCAGATTTACGCCACAGATGCCCTGAATCGTACTGAACCCTGGCGCAGTGGCTGGTGGGTCAGTTGTCATGATCTGAGAGATTTCGTGGCAATACGTCTTGATTCCATCCAGATAAGCCGGAACTTCGATTCCTTCGTAGCTGAACTTGGTTAGGCTGTCGTAGAGACTCTGAATCATGGCGAGTCCATCCGGAAGGCTTGGCGTGCTGATCGAACCAGCAGGGGCGGCATCGAGTGTGTTCTTGAGGGCGGAAATGTTTTCGGTCATGACGGATCTCCACAGTTGCGTCATTCAATGGATTGGGTGAGAAGCAGAAGGGGGAAGACGAAGCGACTGCAATCGTATCCGGGTGTAGCCCGGATTGGTCTGACGAGACTGCTCTCCTTATACGGCACCGCGGCTTCAGACGTCCAACGGTTCACCCCAGCAATAAACCCCACGCATCTTTCGAGTGCTCCTGAGAGTCGTTCGTAATCTCGTATAGCAGAGGGCGCGTTGCGCGATACCCAACTGAACGCCGGTGGTGCACCAGGGCAAGAGAAAGCGTTAGAGTAGCAGATTTCTCCGCTGCGTTTCACCCCGGTCGCTTCGAAATGACAAAAGGCAAAGAGGGCCGTTCGAGCTTCGCTCGAATGTCCCTCTCACGCGCCACGGGAATGGGGCACCCGGTGTGTGGGCTCGTTATGCGGTGTATGGGCTGTCTATATTTCCAGACGGGGGGCAGTCACGCCGAGAATCTCCGCCACCGCGGTAACAACCGTCTCGTGGTCTTCCGGCTGGGTCAGGCCGCTGAGGACAATGGCTCCCAGGCATCCTGAGCCGCGCAACGTGAGAGGGAATCCGCCGCCGTGTGCGGCGTACTCGGCGAGCGTGAGTCCCTGGCGTACTTCGAGGGTCGT
>JAEKKE010000396.1 GCA_019510535.1 Acidobacteriota bacterium | reverse complement strand
AAGGCGGTCTTCGCGGAAGATCTTGCTGAGGCGGTCGACGACACCGGGAATACGGGCGGAGAAGCTGCAGCACTCAACATCACCGAAGCTGGTGCGGTTGATAGGGCGCGCAACTACAGGAACGACTTTACACCCGGAGTCGCAAAGGCCCTCGTAGAGACCAACCAGGGTTCCGCCGGTGCCGACACCGCTCACCACCGCAGCTACCGATCCGCCGGGAATCTGGTTGATGACCTCGTGCGCGGTGCCGACCCGATGCGCGCGGGCGTTATCTTCGTTTTCAAACTGCAGCGGAAGGAAAGCTCCTTCTTCGCGGCCAAGGCGCTGCACCTCGCGCAGAGCGCCGAAGATGCCCTCTTCCTTCGGGGTAAGGATGATCTCGCCGCCGTAGCCGCGGATCATCATCGCACGCTCGGCTGAAACTCCCTCTGGCATCACGGCGATGAAGCGGAAACCCATCTGCGCGGAGACAAGCGCCATCGCAATCGAAGTAGAGCCGGAGCTTGCCTCTGCGATAAGGTCGCCTTCTTTGATGCGGCCTTCGCGGTAGGCCTTCTCCAGGATGAAGCGGGCGATGCGGTCTTTGGTCGATCCCGACGGATTCAAAAACTCAAGCTTGCACCAGATAGGCGGATGATCGTCCAGGGCAATGGGAACAAGCGGAGTGATGAGCGATCGGCCGGGATACATGAATACCAGTCTACTGAGAGAAGCGAATTGAATGATTGGATGCGTGAATCATTGAATATCTTCTCGACGCTAAAACAAAAAGCGGTTCGCGCGTAGCGCGAATACCCAGGTCCCTTTAGGGACCCGGGGCACCCGGTTCGTGCTTCTCCTTAGTGGCCGGCGAGCAGGGTGTTGAACTGCTCGAACCAGGCGTCGAACTTTTCGGCGTTGAAGTCGCCGGCGAAGCGTAGCGGATGGACGTTCTTCACCAGGATCTCCTTTGCCTGCGGCTGGGTTTCCAGAATTTGCATGGTCTCGTCGATGAAGGCGTGCAGAGGCATGGCCCGGGGATCGCTCTTCTGGTGCGGTCCGAGCAACTCGGTCTGCACATAGGGCGGGGCCAGTTCCAGAACTTCGACGCTGCTGCCCTTCAACTGGTAGCGCAGGGACTGCGACCAGGAGTGGATTGCCGCCTTGGTGGCCGAGTAGGTCGGGGTCAGCGCAAGGGGCGTGAAGGCCAGCCCGGAACTGACGTTCATGATGGTCGCACTCGGCTGCTTCTGCAGTGTGGGCAGAAGTGCGGCGGTCAACCGGATCGGCGCCAGGAGGTTGGTGTTGATGGTCTCCTCAGCAGCCTTGGGATCGATGACCTGTTCTGTCTTCATGATGCCGGCCATGTTGATGAGCACATTCAGAGCGGGATACTTTGCCGTCAACTCCGCGGCGAAGGCATTGATGGAAGCCTCGCTCTGCACATCGAGCTGTACCCCAACGATGCCGGGATTCGCGGCGGCGACCTGATCCAACAACTCTTTACGGCGGCCGGCGATGACGACGCTATTACCGCGCTTGTGAAAGGCTTCGGCGAGGCCGCGGCCAAGACCGGAGCCGCCGCCCGTAATCAGAATCGTGTTTCCTGTGACCTTCATGGATATCTTGCTCCCTTCTTGAGTTACTGTAGGAGCGTCACTCTCTTTTGGGAAGTAGGCACTTTGTTGTACGTCAGTTACCGTGAGGTAAGTAATATGGCTCCCACAAAATCCTCGAAGAAAAAACCGAAAGCCGCTCTGGCTTTTCAATCGCCGAACGGAAAGTCTTCCCCGCACCCTGACCTGGATGCATTGGTGCAACAGACCATCGCGCGTGTCGCCGACAAGTGGACGCTGCTGACCCTCGAAGTCCTGGACCAGCATGGTACGCTGCGCTTCACCCAACTGGCAGGATTGGTCGATGGCGTGAGCCAGAAGATGCTGACGCAGACGCTGCGGCAGATGGAGGCCGACGGATTTGTCACACGAACGGTGCATCCGGTCATCCCGCCAAAGGTGGAGTACACGTTGACGGCGCTGGGCCGCAGTCTGGGAGAAGCCTTTTGCAGCGTGTGGACGTGGGCGGAGACGAATTACAAGGCCATCGAGAAGGCGCGCACGGCGTATCGCGAGCGCTCCTGAATTTTCCCGATAAGGAACGCGAACTTCACTTTGTCATCTGGAAAACGGACAGCCGGAAGTTAACCGGGATAACAATGGCAGTCGAGACAAAGGTGCTGCGCATGAAGCTCTGGTTCGTAAAGTTCGCTGCTTGTTTCACGTTGTCGATGGCAATGGCCGGTACCGCCCGGGCCGCCGACCAGATGCTTCGGGTGCAGACGACACCGATGGAGGTTATCGTCGCGCTGATCTCAAAGGAGAGCTCCGCCGCCAAAGCGCGGCCGGCGTACCTGTACACCTCCTACGAACGGTCAGACCGCACGAATGGAAGATTGTGGAAGGAGCGGGTGGCCGACCTGCCGGAAGGACGCATTCGCATGCTGGTGGAAGAGGATGGCAGGCCTCTGGATGCCTGCCGGCAGCAGGCCGAGCGCGAGCGGGTAAAGCAGATCGCCGGCGACTCCGAAGCGCTACAGAAGGATGTTCACGCGCAGCAGGAGGACTCCCAGCGCGCGCAGCGCATGTTGGACTTGCTACCTAAGGCGTTTCTGTTTGAACGGGTGGGACAGGAGGGGCGATATACCCGCATCGCTTACCGTCCTAACCCGGAGTACACCCCAAAGAGCTTCGAAGAGCGTGTCATGCACGCGATGCATGGCACGGTGCTGGTGGACGAACGTGAGTTCCGCCTGCACCAGCTCGAAGGCCGCCTGGAGAAAGACGTGAGCTTCGGCATGGGTCTGCTGGCCACGCTTCGCAGCGGCAGTAGCTTCAGCACCATACGGGAGGAGGTAGCTCCGTCCATCTGGAAGGTCGCAAAGATGCAGACCCGCTTTGATGGACGCGCGATCTTCTTCAAAACCATCAATCGCCAGCAGCAGTCAGAACACTCAGAATTCAAAGCCCTGCCGGAAAGAACAACGATCACCCAGGCAGTGGAGTTGTTGTTGCAGTAGTAGAACGGTGGAATCGCTGCATTGTCGTACCTGAAATTTGTTGCACTTGTCTGCCGGGGGCAATGGGAGGTTTTCCGAGGCCCCGCTTTTCCCTCAACGTAACGGAGAGCAAAACCGTCAAAGCTGCACTCGAATACCCCATACCACCTCCGCGGGTGATGGGGTATTCGCTTTTAATACCCAGCGACTTGTCATAAATCATGAAGAGCTTTGCCATCGGAAGCGTTGAAAAGCAGGTCCTTCACTATGTTCAGGATGACAAGAACTTCCGAGACACAACACTAGTGGCGTTTGCGGGCAGCGCGGGAAGGCCAGTACTGAAAGGCGTCGGCCTGCAGCTCGCCTTCAAGGTCCATCAACTTGTGCTGCATGCGCTGCTGGGCGTCGGCGACGCCGCGGTTGTAGACCAGTGGCCCAATCTCTTCCAGGAAAAAGTCCAGAAGTAAGCCCGCTGCCAGCGTATTGAGCGGTTCGGCCAGATTCTGCTCGGCGTAGGTCTGCAGGGAGGAGATCGCCTGCTGACGGTCCTGGGCTGAAAGTTCGGTGAGCTTCTCGGTTGACACTCCTGTCCCCCCTCGTTCCCGGCTGGGAACACCCCTTGAGATTAAATCCCGTAATACAACCTTCATCCCTCAGTAACAATCCTGTAACATAGAGCGTTGGGACTTCCGTGCCGTCTGTGTCAGGGAAAGACCCGCAGTTTGAACGAAGGGACGCACAGAGGGCCGTGTCTGCAGCACTCCACATCCGTGAAGAAGAGGTCGTCGTTGACGGTATCGCGGTGCACTACCGCATTGCCGGAACGGGGCGTCCGCTGTTGCTGCTACACGGGTTGCTGGCCGATGGGCAGACCTGGCGTCGGAACCTGAAGGATCTGGCGCGCCATTCCACGGTCTACGCCGTGGATCTCTTCAACATGGGCAAGAGCCAGCGGGTCGCCGGCCTGGACGCAACCCTGGAGGCTACCGCTGACCGGATCGCACGCCTGATGGATGCCCTCGGTCTGGACGAAGCCGATGTCGCCGGACACTCGCACGGCGGGGCGCTGGCGATGATGCTGGCCGCGCGACACACCAACCGTGTCGGCAAGCTGGTGCTCTTCGCCCCGGCAAATCCATTCTGCGGACATGGCGCGCGCAATGCACGCTTCTTTGCCACCCCGCTGGGAGCCTGGCTGGGACGCCGCGTTCCGCAGTGGCCAGGCCTTGTGCACCGCGCCGCCCTGCGCCGCATGTACGGCGAGCCCTCACGGATCATTGATGGAACACTGGCCTGCTACACCGAGCACCTCAGCATCCCCGGAACCATGGATCACCTGCTGGCGATCGTGCGCTCCTGGGGCAGCGACATGCGCGGCCTCAAGAAAGTCCTGAACCGGCTGGCTGATGTTCCAGCGCTACTGATCTGGGGCGATCGCGACCGTGCCGTAAGCCTGCCTTCGGCACAGCTTCTGGCCAAGGAGATGCATCACGCCGAGCTGCTGGTACTGCATGGCGTCGGGCATCTGCCATTTGAGGAACAGCCAGAGGTCTGCAACCGCGCGATAGCGCGCTGGTTGCAGAATTGAATAACGAAATAATTGAATAATTGAAGAACTAGATCATCGCCTCAACTGGCGATTAGTGATGTCGTTGGATGTTCAGGTTATTCAATTCTTCTGTTATTCGATCATTCAATTAGCAACCCACTTCCAATCTCTTACTTCCGGCATATCTTCGCCGTGTTCCGCGACGTAGAGTTTATGCTCCTGCATCTTTTCGCTGTGGAGCTGGCGGACGCGGTCGTAGTCCTCGGGTAACGCATACCGCACGCAGTCGAGCGCAAGTGAGAAACGGTCGATCTCGTTGAGCACCGTCATATCGAACGGTGTCGTCGTGGTGCCTTCCCCGCGAAAGCCGTGGACGTGGAAGCTGGCATGGTTACGGCGTTTGTAGGTGAGCTTGTGCACTACGGTCGGGTAGCCGTGAAAGGCCATGACAACCGGGCTTTCCTGATCGAAGATCCGTTCGAAGTTTTCGTCATCGATGCCATGCGGATGCTCCCCGGGCGTCTCCAGAGTGAAGAGATCGACGATGTTGACGAATCGAATCTTGAGGGCTGGCGCCCATTTCCGCAGCACCGTCACAGCGGCCAGCGCCTCCATGGTGGGGACGTCGCCGGCACAGGCGAGGATGACGTCCGGCTTCTCCTCCGGCGCACAGGTCGAGGCCCACGCCCAGATCCCCAGACCTTCGGTGCAGTGACGCACTGCCTCATCCATATTGAGGTAGGTGTGTGTCGGCTGCTTCCCCGCGATGATGAGATTGATGTAGTTGCGCGAGCGCAGGCAGTGGTCGCCAACCGAGAGCAGGCAGTTGGCATCGGGCGGGAAGTAGATGCGCGTCACCTCGCTCTGCTTGTTGGCGACGTGGTCGATGAAGCCGGGGTCCTGGTGCGAGAAGCCGTTGTGGTCTTGCCGCCAGACGTGCGAGCTGAGCAGATAGGTCAGCGAAGCGATGGGCTTACGCCATGGCAGCTCTTTGCAGGCCTTCAGCCACTTGGCATGCTGGTTGAACATGGAGTCGATGATGTGGATGAAGGCTTCGTAGCAAGAGAAGAAGCCGTGGCGTCCGGTAAGAAGATAGCCTTCGAGCCAGCCCTGGCAGAGATTCTCTGACAAGACTTCGAGCACGCGGCCATCGGCGGCGAGATTCTCATCGACGGGAAGCAGCTCACCCTCCCACTGCTTGGGTGTTGCCTGGTAGATATCCTGCAAGCGGTTGGAGGCGGTCTCATCGGGACCGAAGATGCGGAAGTTGCGATTGCCGGCGTTGTAGCGGATGACGTCGCGGAGGTAGTCGCCGAGGATCTTTGTCGCCGAGACCTCTTTTGTATCGCAAGGCACATTGCACTTTACGGCATAGTCGCGGAAGTCTGGCAGCACCAGCGGCTTCAACAACTCGCCGCCGTTGGCGCTGGGATTGACCGACATACGCAGGTCCCCTTTAGGGGCGATCTTGAGCAACTGCGGCACAGGGCATCCGCGATTGTCGAAGAGCTCTTCCGGCTTGTAGCTTCGCAACCACTCCTCGAGCAGTGTGAGATGCTCGGGGTTGGAGCGCACCTCGTCGAGCGGCACCTGGTGCGAGCGCCAAGTGCCTTCCACCTGCTTGCCGTCGACCATGTGCGGCGCGGTCCAGCCCTTGGGAGTGCGCAGAATGAGCATCGGCCAGGCGGGGCGCTGCGGCGGATACTGGCTGGCAGCGTCGGCACGAATCGCGGTGATGTGATCGAAGATGCGATCGAGCGTCTCAGCCATCTTCCGATGCATCACCTCGGGGTCATCGCCTTCGACCGTATACGGCGTGTATCCGTAGCCGCGGAATAGCTGTTCCAACTCCTCCTGCGGAATGCGCGCCAGCACTGTGGGATTCGCGATCTTGTAGCCATTGAGGTGCAGGATGGGCAGCACGGTGCCGTCGGTTACGGGATTGAGGAACTTGTTCGAGTGCCACGAGGTCGCCAGCGTGCCCGTCTCCGCCTCGCCGTCGCCGACGATGCAGGGGACGATGAGGTTTGGATTGTCGAAAGCCGCGCCATAGGCATGCACCAGCGAATAGCCGAGCTCTCCGCCCTCATTGATAGAGCCGGGGACATTGGCGGCGCAATGGCTGGGAATGCCGTAGGGCCAGGAAAACTGTTTGAAGAAGAGCTTGAGCCCATCGGCATCCTGCTGGATGTTGGGATAAGTCTCAGAGTAGCTGCCTTCGAGGAAGGTGTTGGCGAGGATGCCCGGAGCTCCGTGACCAGGCCCGGTAATCAACAGCATGCTGAGGCGGCGTGCCCTGATGATGCGATTGAGGTGCACGTAAACGAAGTTGAGGCCGGGCGTAGTGCCGAAGTGGCCGAGCAGACGCGGCTTGATGTCGTCGACCGCGAGCGGACGACGGAGCAGCGGATTGTTGCGCAGGTAGATCTGTCCGACAGAAAGATAGTTGGCAGCGCGCCAGTATGCATGAATACCGGCGATTTCCTCAACGGTGAGCGGCATCGCGTGTCTCCGGGGTTTAGGGGTTGGCTACTGGAGGGCCTGTGTGCACTCGTGTGCAAGCTGCAGGCCTTCGTCTGCGTGAATCACCCATACGGCGAGCTTTGATGCCGGCGAGGAGAGCAAAGTGTCACCCGCCATGACATTTGTATTTCGGGCGGGGTCGACGTCGACGCCCCAACCTCGGAGCCCCTCAAGAATGGGGCCTCTTACTTCAGGAGTATTCTCTCCGATGCCTCCGCCGAAGACAATGGCGTGTGGGTCACCTAGCACAGCAAGGTAAGCGCCCATGGTGGCGCGGACGCGATAGGCGTACATTGCCATGGCCAGCAGCGAACGGTCGTCTGTCTTCTTGCGCAGAATGCGGGTGTCGAGTGACTGGCCGGAGATAGCGAGCAGGCCCGACTTCTTTTCCAGGAACTGGAGCGCGTCCTGCGAAGAGAGATTCTCGTGCTGCATGAGATAGGGCAGGATCGCCGGATCGACGGAGCCGGAGCGTGTGCCCATCATCAGACCTTCCAATGGCGTAAAGCCCATCGAAGTCTCGACCGATTTGCCTTCGCGGATGGCACAGACTGACGATCCGCTCTCAAGATGACTCGTGATGATGTTCGCCTGCTCGATGGGCGTGTTGCTCAGTGAGCAGAACTGCTCCAGTTGATAGCGATGCGAGAGCCCATGGAAACCGTATTTGCGGATGCCGTGGCGATTGGCGACATCGTAGTCAATCGCGTAACGCCATGCGACCTCGGGCAGCGTGTGATGAAACGCCGTATCGAAGGTGCATGCAAGGGGCAGGGCGCTGCCATGTTGCTGCAGTGCGCGAATCACCTT
>JAEKKE010000395.1 GCA_019510535.1 Acidobacteriota bacterium | reverse complement strand
GGAGGCGCGGTTCTGCGTATAGCGTGAGCCGGCAATCACATTGGACGAGGCGATCATCTGGCCGATGCCCCAGGCCCCGGCAAAGAGCACGGCCATAAGCATTGGGAGAGCGGGCGCAATCGCAAAGAGAGAAAGCCCGGCCGCGGCGGCGAAGGCGCCGGTCCCGAAGCTGTATTGTGGCCGGCGAAAGACGGTCATGCCGCCGACGGTAGCCCCCAGAAACTGCGCCAGCGGCAGCAGGCCGATGGAGGAATCCGACAGATGGTACCTGGCTGCAAGCAGGGGAAGGATGGGACCCAATAGAGCCGTACCCAGGCCCGTCAGCAGAAATCCATAGGCGAGCAGCGGAAGTGACGGTGCCTGAGCCGGAGAGCGTTTTCCCTGTTGTGTGGGGCTTCCGGATCGATGGGCGTTTTCCGCAATGAAAACGCCGCTGCGCTTCTCTTCCGGGATACCCAGCAACCGGGAAAATGCTCTAGTCCGCACCTCTCCAGTGTGTCACGCGGAACGGCGGGGGCCGAGGACTATCATGAAGGTGTGAGAAAGATTTCTTTTGCGATCCTGCTGGCTGTCGTGGTCTGCATGGCCGGGTGCAAAAAGCCCCCCCAACCTCCGAGCACGACGAAGACGTTTGATGTTCGCGGTAAGGTGATCGAAACGAATCCCGCCCGCAGCGAGGTGACCCTGGATCACGAAGCGATTCCAGGCTTTATGGAAGCCATGATCATGCCGTACAAGGTGAAAGATTCGGCGGTATTGAAGGAGCTTCATCCGGGGGACCGGATTACGGCAAAGCTCTTCGTGGAGTACGACGGAGAAGTCTACAAGAACGCCAAGCTCGATCAGATTGTCGTCATCGCCCAGGGAAAGCCCGACTACAAGCCGACAATGCAGTTTCACGCACCGGCAAAAGGCGACGTCGTCCCGGACTTCAAGCTGACCAATCAGAACGGTAAGGCGATTCACATGAATGAGTTCCAGGGCCGGGTGCTGTTGATTACCTTTGTCTATACCCGCTGCCCGTTGGACGACTACTGCCCGAAGATGAGCCGCAACTTTGCGGAGATCGAGAAGACGCTCGCAACGGATAAAGATGCCGCGGCAAAGACACACCTGCTGAGCATCAGCTTTGATCCGGCCTTCGATTCACCGAAGGTGCTGAAGAGCTACGGCGAAATCTACGCCGGAAAGACGGACTTCCGGCACTGGGAGTTTGCAGTGCCTTCGCAGAGCGATCTGCGGCTCATGGAGGAGTTTTTCGACCTGGGAGTGACTTCGGACGACAATAAATCGCTCACTCATTCGTTATCTACAGTAGTCGTGGATAAAAGCGGACGTGTGGCCGAGTGGTATCCAGGGAATGACTGGACGGCTGCGCAGGTCGCAGCGCGGATGAAAGAACTGGCCCGTGCGGCCTGAGAGGAAACGTTGATGGCAAATGTAACAATTCGATTTGGCGTGTTGCTGATTCTGCTTGGAGTGATCTTCTTCTGGATCACTGGACACACCGCTGTTACGGCGCTGATTCCGGCATTCTTTGGAGTCGCGCTGGCGATCCTGGGGATGGCCGCCCGTACGGAAGATAGCAAGATGCGCATGATCATCATGCATATCGCGGTCACCATCGGCTTGTTGGGCTTTCTGTTCCCGGCGGTTCGCGCTCTGAAGGCCTATATGTCCGGTCCCATCCTTCGCCCGTTGGCAGTCCGCGAAGAGGTTCTGATGGCAGTGATCTGCTTGATTTACACGCTGCTGTGTGTGCGGTCGTTCATCGCTGCGCGCCGCGCACGGGTAGCATAACGTCGATTTTCTGAGGTACGGCCGTGGCTGGTGTGGACTACTGCGGCAATAGCGGAGTGGAGCGAAATATGGGCGGTATGTCATCGTCGTTAGGAGCACCGCGGATGCACGCCGGCGACCGGCCGATCCGCAATCATAAGGCCCTTCCCGGAGGAGAGAAGAGGCCGAAGCCTCCTCTGAAGAAAGTACTGCCGCAGGTATGGGCGCTGTTTCGTCCGCGGCTCGGTCTGGTGGTCGGCAGCTTCCTGCTGATGATCGTTAACCGTGCCTGCGGTCTGGTGCTCCCTGCTTCTTCGCGCTTCCTGATCGACAACGTGATGTATCACGGACAGTCTTCCTTGTTGCCTAAGATCGTCGGTATTGTCGCTGCAGCGACGATGATCCAGGGAGTCACGACCTACGCTCTGTCGCAGTTGCTCTCTACCGAAGGCCAGAAGCTTATCGCTGAGTTGCGGCGGAAGGTCCAGGAGCATATCGGCCGGCTCCCCGTGGAGTTCTACGACCGTAATCGCACAGGTGTGCTGGTCTCGCGCATCATGTCGGACGTGGAAGGCGTGCGCAACATCATTGGCACGGGGCTCGTAGAATTTGTCGGCGGACTCTTGACGGCGCTGATTGCATTTGTCGTCCTGATCGGACTGAGCACGCGGATGACGCTTCTGACCTTCTCGATCCTGCTGATCTTTGCGGTGATCCTGATGCGCGCCTTCAGGACGATCCGTCCCATCTTCCGCCAGCGGGGAGCCATCGCCGCAGAGGTAACGGGACGTCTGACCGAGTCTCTCGGTGGCGTTCGGGTGGTGAAGGGATATCACGCGGAGGAGAGCGAAGCGAACGTCTTTGCCGGCGGCGTCCAGCGACTACTGACGAACGTGCTGAGCTCGCTGCGGGCTCAGTCACTGATGACGCTATCGAGCACCATGGTTCTGGGCGTAGTCGGCGGCCTGGTGATGTATCTCGGTGGCAGGGAACATACAGCAGGGCGTTTGACCGTCGGTGGATACGTGGAATACACCATGTTCCTGACCTTCATGATCGCTCCCATGGTGCAACTGGTCTCGATTGGAACGCAGTTGACGGAAGCCGCTGCCGGCCTGGATCGGACCAATGAAGTGCTCGCAGAGCTGACCGAAGATGCAGGCTCGAAGCGCAAGGCAGAACTGGGAACGCTGCGTGGGGATGTCCGGTTCGAACACGTCAGCTTTGAGTACGAAGAGGGCAAACCAGTGCTGCATGATATCGACTTCGTGGCCAGACCCGGGACCTCGACGGCGCTTGTGGGCTCGTCTGGTTCCGGCAAGTCAACCATCATCAGCCTGGTGTGTGCCTTCCACACTGCACAGCAGGGCCGGGTCGTCGTGGACGGCGTGGATCTGGCAGATGTAAAGCTGAGCAGCTATCGTTCGCAGCTTGGCGTGGTTCTGCAGGAGACCTTCCTCTTCGATGGCACGGTGCGTGAAAACGTGCTGTTCTCACGTCCGGAAGCGACGGAAGAGCAGTGGAGAGAGGCCTGCCGCATCGCGCGCGTGGATGAGTTTGTGGAGCGCTTCCCGGAAGGCTATGAAACCATCGTCGGCGAGCGCGGCGTGAAATTGAGCGGAGGCCAGAGGCAGCGGCTCTCGATCGCACGCGCCATCCTTGCCGATCCTCGCATCCTGATTCTGGATGAAGCGACTAGTTCACTCGATTCGGAGAGTGAGGCGCTGATCCAGGAAGGCCTGAACTACCTGATGCGGGGACGCACGACCTTCGTCATCGCTCACCGGCTCTCAACCATTCGCAAGGCAGATCAGATTCTTGTTGTGGAACAAGGCCGCATCCGGGAGCGCGGACGCCATGAGGAACTGCTGGCGATGGGCGGACGCTACTACGAGCTCTACACGCGGCAGCACGGCGTCGAGATGAATATGTTTCTGGCTCCGGGCGAAGGCGACAAGCTGGAAGAAGAAGCTAAAGCGTAGTCAAAGACCACGGTACAAAGCAGAAGAGGGGGCATTTTGCCCCCTCTTCTGCTTTTCGGAATCCTCGAACCTCATGGTTCGTCGTGATAGATGCTGACCTGCGCCTTACCACCTTCTGCAAGTCTGGCGCGGTACATACCTGGAGTATTGAAGCTCCACGCAAGTTGTCCGTCCGGTGTAATGGCGATGATGCCCCCATCACCCTTGAGTGCGGTTAAACGCTTCTGAATTACCTCATCGGCTGCGTCCTGTAACTTCATCCCCTTGTATTGGACAAGCGCGCAGATCTCGCGAGCGACTGTGAGCCGGATGAAATACTCGCCGGTGCCTGTGGCGGAAACAGCGCAGCTTTCATTGGAGGCGTACGTACCCGCACCGATAATAGGCGAATCGCCGACGCGTCCATAAAGCTTCGCCGTTGTACCGCCGGTGGAGGTTCCGGCGGCGACGTTACCGTCGCGGTCGAGAGCGACGACTCCGACGGTGCCGTACTTGTGTGTCTCGTTCTCATCAGGCCACGCCGCGGCAGGCAGCTCATCAGGTTGCAGGAAGGAGATAGGTTCCTTGGGCTCGGGAGGCGCGCCTGCAGGCCGCGGAGGAATAGGTTTACCTTTGGCCGTGAGCGCCTTTACAAGCTGTCGCCAGCGGCGTTCGGTGAAGAAGTAGCTGGGGTCAACCTGCTCCAGGCTACGCTCAGCTGCGAACTCATCTGCTCCGCTTCCGATCAGCATGACGTGCGGCGACTTCTCCATGACGGCGCGTGCGAGCGAGATGGGGTGCCTGGTGCGGGTGATTTCGGCGACAGCCCCTGCGTTCAGAGTCTTGCCGTCCATGATGGCAGCGTCCAGTTCATTGCGTCCGGCGGCGGTAAAGACGGCGCCGCGTCCGGCGTTAAACAACGGATCGTCTTCCATCAGTTTGATGGCGGCTTCAATGGCATCAAGGGAAGATCCGCCTTTGGCCAGCACATCGGCGCCCGTCTGCAGCACTTTATCGAGAGCCGCGCGGTAGGATTTTTCCGCCTCGGGTGTCATGTTCTTGCGTTCGATGACGCCGGCGCCTCCGTGGATGACGATGGCCCATTTGTGAGGTGCCTGTGGTGTTTGGGCGAGTGTGGTCATGGAGATCATGGCAGCCGCAGCCACCGCAAAGAGTGCTCTCTTTCTCATTATGGTTTTTCAACTCCTAGCTGAGTCAGCAGGAAGGCGTAATCGAAGGCGATCTCCTTCAGATAGTCATAACGGCCCGAGGCTCCTCCATGACCCGCGTCCATATTGGTCTCAAGCAGAAGCGGAGTGCCGTTATTCTTCAGGGTGCGCAGCTTGGCGATATATTTGGCCGGCTCCCAGTACATCACCTGCGAATCGTTCAGACTGGTTTTCACTAGCATTGCCGGGTAGTCTCCCGGCTTCAGGTTGTCGTACGGCGAATAGGCGTGCATGGTGGCAAACGCCTCCGGCTCGTTCGGGTTGCCCCACTCTTCATACTCACCAACGGTGAGCGGGAGCGAGTCATCCAGCATCGTGTTTATCACATCGACGAAGGGCACATGCGACAGCACAACGCTGAAGAGATCAGGGCGAAGATTGGTGACGGCGCCCATCAGCAGACCGCCCGCGGAACCGCCTTCGATGGCGACTCGTTTTGGATCACCATAGCCTTCAGCGACGAGATGCTCGGTCGCGGCGATGAAGTCGGTGAAGGTATTCATCTTCACCCGCATCTTGCCGGCGTCGTGCCACTTGTCGCCGAGATCGCCGCCACCTCGTATATGTGCATAGGCGAGTACCAGGCCACGATCAAGCAGAGAAAGACGGTTCGGATTGAAGCCAACCGGCAGTGCGTAACCGTAGGAACCGTAGCCATAAACGTAAAGCGGATTCTCGCCATTGCGGATGAACTCATCGCGACGATAAACAAGCGAGACAGGGATCTTTGTGCCGTCAAATGCCGTCGCCCAGATGCGCTCAGAGGCATAACGGGAACGATCGAAACCGCCCGGGACCTCCTGCTGCTTCAGCAGTGTGGAGGAATGCGTGTTGACATCGTAGCTGTAGACAGACGAGGGCGAGACCAGCGACTGATAGCTGTAGCGGAAGGTAGCCGCAGCAAACTCCGCATTGACGTGCAGTCCCGCGGAGTAGGTCGGCTCGGGGAAGGTCACTTCTTCCGAGGCGGATGTCAGCTTCTCGCCGCTCCAGCCAAAGACGCGAAGACGAGGCAAGCCGAGCACGCGGTCGGAGGCGACCGCAAAGTCGCGGAAGAGATCGAAGTCTTCGAGCGGATACTCTGCATCCTCAGGAAGCTCTTCGACCCAATGCTCGCGTCCGGGAGCATTCACGTCTGCTGAAACCAGGCGGAAGTTCTTGCCTGTGTCGTTCACCCGGATATAGAAGCGGCCGTTGCGATGATCGGCGTAGTACTCCTGATCGTTGATGCGCGGAGCCAGCAGTGTAAACGTTGCGGGATCGGAGGCAGGCGCAAACCGCACCTCGGTTGTCGTGTGACTGCCCGACTCGAGGAAGATGTACTTGCGGTCACGGCTGCGTCCGGCGCCGAGGTTGAAACGCTCGTCCGTCTCTTCAAAGATCACGACATCTTTGGCCGTATCCTCGCCGAAGGTATGACGATACAGCCGATAGTGACGCTTGGTCTGTTCGTCTTCGAGGGTGTAGAAGAGCGTCTTCGAGTCGTCGGCCCACACCAGGGAGCCGGTGCGCGGCGCGGTATCCGGAAGATCTTCTCCCGTGACGAGAGAACGTATGTGCAGCGTGTACTGGCGGAAGCCGGTATTGTCTGTCGAATATGCGAGCAGCGTATTATCCGGCGAGACCGCGAGGCCTCCAATAGCCATGAATGGCTGGTCTTTGGCCAGTTCATTGACGTCGAGGATGACCTGCTCTGCAACAGAGTCGTTGTAGACGGCGTTCGGGTCACCTGGAACTGGCGATGGCTTGCGGCAGTAGATGGGGTACTGCAGGCCTTCGACCGTGCGGGTGTAGTAGAAGTACCCATTCGCGAGGTAGGGAACCGAGACGTCGGTCTCCTTGATGTGCGACAACATCTCGCGGTAGAGCCTCTCCTGCAGCTCCTTGGTGGGCTCCATGAAGGCGTGGGTGTAGGCGTTCTCGGCCTTCAGGTACTCGATCACCTCTTCTGAGTCCTTGTTGCGGAGCCAGAAGTAATCGTCTTCGAGTGTTTGTCCGTGGATATTGGTGGGATGCGGCTCGCGGCGGGCGACAGGGGGTTGCATGTCTTGATTCGGCTCCAAAGAAAGAGGATACAGGCAACCGCAGATGGATGTTGCCACCCTAAGAAAGAGAGGAGTATTGTGCCTCGTCGTAGAGATCATAGAGCTACAGGAGGTCCCGAAGGATGCGAATATCAGGCGTTTCAGCCTTTGTTGTGATGTTGGGATTTGGTGCGGCAACTTTAGCCGCACAGCAGGATACGAGCGGCAGCATCTACAACACCAATCCAACACCGCAGCAGCAGCGGCAGGAAAAGCCGGCGGGTGTTGGTGTCTCCAATGCGAGACCGGAAGATACCTCGGCGCCGCTGGGGGATACCGGTGAGCGTATGCGGGACCGGTTTTTCCTGAAGACCGCAGCCCAGAGTAGCAGGGGAGTCGTACGAATGAGCCAGCTTGCTCTCGCGAAGTCCAGCAACGACGATGTAAAGACATTCGCGCAGAAGATCATGACCGACCATGCCGCGCTCGCGCGCACCTGGAAGCCGCTGGCGCAGGAACTCGGCGGTCCTCCGGCCCGGGAGCTTTCCAGGAAGGACCAGAAGCTGTATGACCGGTTGAGCGGTCTCTCAGGAGAGCAGTTCGACAAGGAATACATGATGGCTATGGCAGAAAGTCATCGCGAAGATCTGAAGCTTTTTCGCGACACCATGGTGGCCACGTCGAATAACTCACTCAAAGACGCTCTCGACCGCACGATCCCTGTGATTCAGGATCACATTATGCAGGCGGATTCTGTTGCGCATAAGAACGGTTATCTCGCTATGCAGTAAGGTAGATACTGGAGGACAAAGGCGGGCGTGAACGCCCGCCTTTGTTTTGCCCTGCGGAACCTTTTGCGGGGCGAAAGCGTAGAATGATGACACATATGGGCCGATGGGCCAGATCGTGGATGTGGGCGCTGCTTGTT
>JAEKKE010000516.1 GCA_019510535.1 Acidobacteriota bacterium | reverse complement strand
TACAAGAACGCCCGCTGCAGCAAGCTGCTTGCGAGAGATTGACATATCGTGCCTCCAAATGAGCAGCCTTTGCGTCATGAACAATCGATTGTTTTGAAAATGCATATTTCTCCACTCATGAAGACAATCGATTGTTTGTTAGAAGGCGCGGGTCTGCCGGCAGTCATTAGAGGCTATGGCTTACAGCGCTGTCAAGGGCTATTTCGCGGAGGCGCGCCCGACCGGATACCTATAGGGAGCCCGTCCGGTGGACTCGCGAATGATCAACTCCGGCTCGACCGCGATGTCATCGCCGTCCCGCTCGCCTTTGAGACGATTAAGAAGGACTTTGGCGGCGGTTTCACCCATCTCCTGCAGCGGCTGGCGGATGGTAGTGATCGATGGCCGGGCAAAGACGGAGACGCGGATGTCGTCGAAGCCGATGATCGAGACATCTTCCGGCACGCGCAGACCAGCGTCACCTACCGCACGAATGGCGCCCAGGGCCGCGATGTCGTTGAAGCAGACGATGGCGGTGAAGTCGCGCGACTGCTTCATCAGCTTCTGCACCACGGTGTAGCCCAGTTCCGGCGAGGTGATGTCGCGATCGAGTTGCATCACCAGCCCTTCGGGGATGGAGATCTTGAAGCGCTTTGCGGCTTCGGACATTGCCTTCCAGCGGCTTTCGGAGTCGGAGCTGAAGGCCTGTCCACGGATGAAGGCGATGCGCTTGTGCCCGAGATCGCGGAGGTGGCGCATGGTCAGCTCGGCGGCGTGCTCGTGGTTCAGCATCACGTTGGTGATGCCGGGAATATGCGCATGGCCGGCGACGGCGACGCAGGGCACCTGCAGCGACCGGGTCAGGTGCGTATCGATGGCGATGAAGCCCTGCACGCCGCGCGAGATCAGCATCTCGATGTAGCCTTCGGTCTTTTCTTCGCTGTGGCGGTGCTGTGCGATGAGGTAGGAGTATTGGTTGCGCTCCAGCTCACTGGCGACGCCGCTGAGTACCTGGGCATGGTATTCCTCGCCGACCAGGGGGAGAAGGATGCCGAAGGTACGGGTGTCCTGTTGGCGCAGCGAGCGGGCGAGAAGGCTGGGGCTGTAGTTGAACTCTTTGGCGGCGTCTTTGATGCGCTGGCGTGTGGCCGGCGAGATGGAGCGGCCGGGCACATCGTTCAGCACGACGGAGACGGTGGAGGGGTCGACCTTCAGGTAGGCGGCAAGCTCCTTGAGGCTGATACGTTTTCCCGCGACGGACGGCTTTGCCGGCGCCTGCTTGCGACCACGACCTTTTGTCGATTCGGACACTCGTTTACTAGACCAGGAAACACTTTCAAAAAGTAGCGGGCCGGTTGGCTGGCAACAGGCCCGCTCTCAGTATGCAGAATTTATTGCCGTGCACGGCACATCTCTTTTGGACGTGCTTTCCTGCGGATCGGGTTACATGACTTTCGTTAGGCTGTGGTCGCGCTGATCAGGACAAAGCTGACGTTCGTCTTGGTGACCCGCTTGTGCGGGGTCATGCGGGGAATGAAGAAGTAATCGCCCTTCTTGAGCGTGACGGCGGTCGCGCCTTCGGAGTCGGGGCAGAGGAACTCACCCGGCTTGGTCTGACGGGGATTCTTCGGGGTTCCACCGACATAGTACGTAGCCTCGCCCTCGAGGATCTGGAAGATATGGTCGCGGGTCTGGTGATACTCAAACTCGGGAGCTGCCTTGGCGACCTCGTTGGTCAGCACCATGGTCACGGCAGTTCCCTTGCCATCGACCAGGTCCTTGTTGCCCGGCTTCTGATGGACAGCCTGCAGCAGCTCGGCCAGCTTCTCCGCCGTGATCGGCTGGAAGGCAACCGGGGGACCGGACGGAGCAGCCTGTGAGGCGGCGTCTTTGGAGGACAGGGCGGCAGCGCCCAATCCAAGCGCAGCAGCAGACGCGGAACCGAGGAACGAACGGCGTGACGAACGTGTCTTCATGGGTGAAAGCCTCTTTTCGAGCATCAGAGTATCAGGTTGGGGAAATAAGAAGCATTGGGCATCCGCTGTATCGATAAATTTGCCGCGCATGCTCTCTAAGAAGAACTCCGATCGCCTGCCGTCTCTGAAGGCAGATGGCTACAACCA
>JAEKKE010000394.1 GCA_019510535.1 Acidobacteriota bacterium | reverse complement strand
GCGAACAGCTTGAGCTGCAGCAGATGGAAACCCAGGACGTTCAGACGCAGGTCGATAGCCTGAAGGGCGAACGCGAGAACGTGCGCGGACGTATGGAGAAGCTGCTCGAGCAACTCGAAACGCTGTAGGAGGAACGATGGCAGAGATCCCCCAGGCCGTCAGTGTTGATATCTACGGGCAGATCTACAATCTGCGCGGAACCGACCCGCAGTACATCGAGCGTCTGGCTGCATTGGTCGACGCAAAGATGCGCGCTGTTGCCTCGCACGGCGCAACCGTGGATTCCCTGCGTGTCGCTGTTCTGGCTGCGCTGAATATCGCCGATGAGCTGGAACAGGCACGCGGGCGCTACTCGGAACTTGAGGGCAGCGTGGAAGAGACCTCAACGACAGTGCGCAACCGCGCCGACTCGCTGGCAGGTCTTCTCGATTCGATTCTGGAAGAACGCCGCGTCAGCTAGAGCGATTTCCGACCCTCGAAGACATAGAGCGAAAAGCCCCGCGGTGAGCGGGGCTTTCTTGTGTATTGCAACCGTGCAGATCTGGGAAACGATCCGGGTTAGGCTTCAGCCGCAACCGGTTCGGCCTTCTCGACGATGGCGGGGCTGCCCTTGGCATCCTGGCCGCCGGGCTTGCGGATGTCGATGCCGCCTTTGAAGAAGGCGCCGTCCTCGATGCTGATGCGGGCAGCGATGACATCACCGGTCAGCGAACCTTCGCTGCGGATCTCCACGCGGTCACTGGCCTGGCAATTGCCACGCACCTTACCCAGCACGACGATTTCGCGCGCGCTGATGTTTGCGGCTACCTGACCGTTACGGCCAATCGTTACACGGTTCCCCGGCAGATTGATGGCACCTTCCACCTTGCCGTCGATGAACAAGCTCTCCGAGCCGGAGACTTCGCCCTTGACGACGAGGGATTTGCCGATCGTAGCCTGCTCGCCGGTATTGGGGGCAGCAGGAGAAGAAGAAGAAGCAGCAGGTGTCCGCGCCGCTGCCGGTTCATAGCCGGTCGCTGGCGTGGTCGGACGAATTGGTTCGGGGGTTGAGGTGGGCACGTTGCCGGGCTGGTTCGGTTTCCACATGGTGAATCCTGTTTCCTTTCGTTCGTACGCGTGTTTGACTGCGGCTCGCGTCCGCTGCCCTTATAGGGTTGATATTACTCCGTGGTTAATGCCCTAGTCGCGAAGTTTGCGGAAAACTAGGGACGGTTTCCACAGGGGACCTACCTTGCTACCAGCGAAGATACGGAGAAAAAAGGACTTTCACTCCCAGAAGGACCACCTTGTATTTTGCCGGTGGAACCCGGCACCATTAAGCCATGTTGACCCTAGATGAGTTGCTCAAGGAGGCTGAGGTCGCGCACGGGCATCTTTGTGCCGGGCAGATTCTCGGTGTGCGTATGGCAATGATGGCCTGTGCCCGTCTGGGTATCGACGAGCCACGCGGCAAAGACCGCAAGCGGCTGGTGACCTGGGTCGAGATCGATCGCTGCGCCACTGACGCGATCGGTGTAGTCACCGGTTGCCGGTTGGGCAAGCGAGCCCTCAAGCCAGTGGACTACGGCAAGATGGCCGCAACCTTCGCCGATCTCTCCCTGCCTTTGGGCGACGACCGCTACAAAGCGATTCGCGTCTGCGCGCTGGAGAGCAGCAAACAGCGGGCAAAGGAACTCTATCCCGACGTCGAGCCGAAGAATGCGCAGCAGATGCTTGCCTATCGCGAGATGCCGGAAGCAGAATTATTCAGCGAGGAGTGGGTCTCGGTGTACCTGCCGCCAAAGGAGTTCCCGGGATACAAGGGAGAGCGCGTCGCCTGCGCACAATGCGGTGAGGGCATTAACTATGACCGCTTCGTGGTTGGCGAAGGTGAGGGCGAGATATTGTGCCGAGCCTGCGCTGCACCGAAAGAGCGGTATTATCAGCCCCTCTAGTTGCTGGTTGCCCCTACTTTTTTGTCATTCTGAGCGTACGGGGTCCCGGCCAGCTTGCTGGCTGGGGTAGTTAGCGAAGGACCTGCTTTGTTTCTTCATTCTTCGCCTACGGCGAAGAATGAACATCGCGCTACGCGCGATAGAGCGTTCTTTGCTCTAGAAAACATGGGCGGAGAAGCAGATTTCTCCGCTTCGCTACGAAATGACAAACAAAGAGACAGCGACGCTAGGGGTGATGTCCACACTTAATGCGCGTGGGTATGATCGCACTCGTGGTGCGCTTCTTCCGGAGGTGCACAGCAGTTCTCTTCCGCGCGCGGGCAGCACTCCATCTCGAATTGAATCGTCGTATGAGTGATGTGGAAGTTTCGGCGTAATGCCACACGGATGCCATCGAGAATTCCCGCCTGGTCCTGCATCGGTACATCGCCAACCGTAACGTGGCTGGCCAGGGCATAGCTCTGCGAGCCCAGGCTCCAGACGTGCAGATCATGTACATCGCGCACACCGGGGATATCACGCATCGCCTCGCGGACATCGGCCAGGCAGAGACTGCGCGGTGTGCCTTCCAGCAGGATGTTCAGGGTCTCGCGCACGATCCCGATACTCGACCACAGGATCATGGCGGCGATGCCAATCGACAGGACCGGATCGATCCAACGCAAGCCGGTCCATGCGATGACCGCGCCTCCAACGATAACGGCAGCCGTAGACAGGGCGTCGCCCATCATATGCAGGAAGACCGAGCGCAGGTTCAGATCGCGTCCCACGCGCCACAACAGCAGAGCGATGACACCGTTCATCACCACGCCGAAGGCGGCGACCGTCATCATGATTCCTGGCTGCACATCGACCGGCCGATAGAGCCGTCCAACGGCGGCAAGACCGATCCAGATGCCGATCACGATCAGTGTGATGCCGTTAACGAAGGCGGCCAGAACGCCCGCGCGCTGATAACCGAAGGTCTTTTCGTCCGTCGCCGGTTTGGCCTGGAAGTAGACAGCCACAAAGCTGAGCAGGATAGCGAAGAAGTCGCTGGCATTGTGACCGGCCTCGCCAACCAGCGCCAGAGATCGGGCACGGATGCCGAACCACAGGGTCGCGATCACATAGAGCGCCGTCAGCAGCAGAGAAAGCTGCAGCACTCGCTGTGTCTTACCGGTCGGACTGCCGTGGACATGCATGGCTCAGACGACTCCTGCGGTATTGCGTTCGCTTCCGCGCAAGCCGCTCCAGCTTTCGGCGAGCACGATACTGTTTACCGGGTTGCGCGGATCGTACTTGACGCTCACGGGTAGATCCCAGCGAACTTTGGCAATACGGTCCCGGAGCAGCGTAACGTCCTGGGCGGCTTCGTATTCAACGCCCGCAAGCTCGTATTTGTATACCAGCACATCCGGACTCTCTTCCGGACCGGTAGCTTCAACGATGGTACCGTCAATCAACCTTCCGGACTCGGCCAAATGCTGCCGGCGGCGGCGTTCCAGCTCCTCCGGGGAAGGCTTACGGCGAAGCGCCAGCCACCCGGCAACCGCCACAGCAACGACAAAACCGGCGCCGATGGCGACGGCCACCCGCGGATGGTGCATCACGGCTTGAACCAAAGGAAGCCCTGCAAAACGCATTGCGAAAGTACCTCAGACTTGCTGCCGCTAGTATGCCATCGCAACCACGCGGTCCTGGCGGTTTTCCCGCCACCTGACACTTATTTGATGCCTGAGGGCGTGGCCTGGAAGCGCTGGGCGGCGGCGTACAATAAGGTGTGAGCAAAACCGCTGCAAGCAAAGGAAATCCCGGCCAAACCGGACATCAGATCGGGCATCCGATCGACCTCTCCGCAGGCCGTATCCGGTCGACGACGGTCATCTGCGTACGGCGCAACAACCAGGTGGTCATGGCCGCCGACGGACAGGTCACCCTGGGAGCCAGCGTTCTGAAGCACTCGGCCAAGAAAATCCGCCGGCTGTACCAGGACAAGGTGCTGGCAGGGTTTGCGGGCTCGACCGCCGACGCCTTTTCGCTCTTCGGACGGTTCGAGTCAAAGCTGGAACAGTACGCCGGAAACCTCGGCCGCGCGGCGGTGGAGCTGGCAAAGGACTGGCGCACGGACAAGATGCTTCGCCAGTTGGAAGCCCTGCTGGTCGTAGCGGATCTGAACCAGACCTTCCTACTCTCCGGCACCGGCGACGTGATCGATCCCGATGAAGGCATCTGCGCCATCGGCTCCGGCGGCAGCTTTGCCCTCGCCGCGGCCCGCGCGCTGTACCAGAACACGGAGATGGGCCCACGCGAGATCGCCGAGAAGGCGATGAAGATCGCCGGCGACATCTGCATCTATACGAACCAGACATTCACGATTGAAGAGTTGAAGGCTTAGGAGTACCTCATGGCCATCTACCTCCCCGGCACTGCCGAAGACCAGGCGCTCGCACTCGACGAGCTGACGCCCCGCGAGATCGTCACCGAGCTCGATAAGTATGTCGTCGGCCAGAAGGCCGCCAAACGCGCCGTCGCCATCGCCCTGCGCAACCGCATGCGCCGTCAGAAGCTCTCGCCCGAGCTCGCAGACGAGATCATGCCGAAGAACATCATCATGATCGGGCCGACCGGTGTAGGTAAGACGGAGATCGCCCGCCGGCTCGCCAAGCTGACCAACTCGCCCTTCCTGAAGGTCGAAGCCAGCAAGTTCACCGAGGTCGGCTACGTGGGCCGCGACGTCGAATCGATTGTGCGTGATCTCGTCGAGATCTCCATCGATATGGTGCGCGAGGAGAAGCTGGAGGAGATTGAAGACAAGGCCGAGCTGAATGCCGAAGAGCGTCTGCTGGACCTACTGCTTCCACCCACGCCCGTCGTACCGACGGCAGCAACCCAGGATGGCAAACCGCTGCTGGAAGGCAATGTCGAGGCCGCACATGCCAGCGAACACAAGACACGCGAGAAGCTCCGCCAGCAGTTCCGCGAGGGCAAGTTGGATGACCGCACCGTAGAACTGGACGTGCGCGACAAGAATGGTCCCTCCTTCGAGATCATCACCAGCCAGGGCCAGGAAGAGATGGACGTCAACCTGAAGGACATGCTTCCGGGCCTCTTCGCTCCGCGCACCAAAAAGCGCAAGATGAAGGTGCCCGAGGCCTTCGATTACCTGGTGCAGGAAGAAGAGCAGCGCCTGATCGATCTGGACCAGGTCACGCGCCAGGCCGTGGAGCGTGTCGAAGACTCCGGCATCGTATTCCTGGACGAGATCGATAAGATCGCCGGACGCGAAGGCGGCCACGGCCCTGATGTCTCGCGCGAAGGCGTACAGCGCGACATTCTGCCGATTGTCGAAGGCACCACCGTCAGCACCAAGTACGGCATGGTCTCAACCGACCATATTCTGTTCATCGCCGCCGGCGCCTTCCACGTCTCCAAGCCTTCAGACCTGATTCCCGAGCTGCAGGGCCGCTTCCCCATCCGGGTGGAGCTGCAATCGCTCACGGTAGAAGACTTCATCAAGATCCTGACCGAGCCCAAGTCCTCCTTGACTAAGCAATACACCGCGCTGCTGGAGACCGAAGGCGTCAAGCTCGAGTTCACCACGGAGTCGCTGCGCGAGATGGCGGAGTTTGCCTTCCGAGTGAATGAGACAACGGAGAACATCGGCGCCCGCCGTCTGCACACCATCATGGAGCGGGTACTGGATGAGATCAGCTTCCAGGCTCCTGACCTCTTCAAGAACCCCAAGGTCGAGGACGGTCAGCCGGAGATTCCCGTCGAGGACCGGCCCACCAAGGCCGGACCGGTGGAGAAGGTGATTGTTATCAAGCCGGAATACGTGAAGACGCAGGTCGCCAATATCGTGAAGAACGAGGATCTGAGCCGCTACATCCTCTGATAACGCCCCGGATATGGCGGCGGCATCGGAGTCCGGTTGCGGATGGTGGTGATCAGCAGCCAGATCAGACCGGCGAAGAAGAGAATCGGCGCCAGCGGAATCAGAACCCAGAGCGGGCTGGACGAGATCACACGGTCTCCGTGTATCGTTGCGCCTTTTTCCGTGAAGTTTCCACCCACGGCGGCTAGATCGCCGCCGATGCTGGCGCCCTCCTCCAGCGTGATGGGGGTCGCGAAAGCGGCGACATCGCCCGAGATGGATTTGCCCTCATCGACCTGCAACTTACCGAAGGCAATGGCGACATCACCAGTCACGCGCCCGTGCACAACAACATTGCAGAAGACACAGGCGACATCGCCAACGGTCTCGTTCTCTCCAACAATGATCTGGTTTCCAACTCCTGCGCGATCTTCAGAGCTACGGGCGTGTGCCATGACAGCGGAGATGGACAGAAGCGAAACGGCAGCAAGAATCGGTAGACGGCGCATGAAACCTACTCCTGACGGTGCACCCGATTCTACCGTGAGCACCGGCGGCTCGTACTAAAATTGAACTTTGGCCCTGTGCGCTTCATGGTGCACACAAACATGTGCCACACCGGGATAGACATGCCACAGGAACTCGCAAAAGCTTACGATCCGACATCCATTGAAGAACGCTGGGCCCGGTACTGGATTGAAGAACGTCTGTTCGACGTACCAACCCCACCTTCGGGTACCACCGCCGGCGAGAAAAAGTTCGTCCAGCTTCTGCCTCCGCCCAACGTCACCGGCCGCCTGCACATGGGCCACATGCTGAACCAGACGGAGATGGATATCCTGGCCCGCTGGCACCGCATGAAGGGCGAGCGTTCTCTGTGGGTTCCGGGCACCGATCACGCCGGCATCGCCACTCAGATGATGGTGGAACGCCAGCTTGCGTCAGAGAACACCCCTCGCCAGCAGCTGGGCCGCGAAGCCTTCGCGAAGCGCGTCTGGCAGTGGAAGCAGGAGTACGGCGGCGCCATCACCGGACAGATGCGGCGCCTCGGCGCCTCCGTCGACTGGTCGCGCGAGTACTTCACCATGGACGAAAACCTCTCTACCGCGGTGCGGGAGGCCTTCGTCCGACTCTACGAGCAGGGGCTGATCTATCGCGGCTCGTACATCGTCAACTGGTGCCCGCAGCAGCAGACCGCCGTCTCTGACCTGGAAGTGGTGCACGAAGAGCAAGCCGGCAAGATCTATCACATCCGATATGACCTGGCTGATGGCTCCGGCTCAATCACCGTTGCAACCACACGTCCGGAAACGATGCTGGGTGACGTCGCTGTCGCCGTGAATCCGAATGACGAACGCTACAAGGCGATGATCGGCAAGATGCTGGTGCTGCCGCTGGTGGGCCGCGAGATTCCCGTGGTCGCCGATGACTGGGCGAATCCGGAGTTCGGCACCGGCGCGGTAAAGGTCACTCCTGCGCACGATCCGAATGACTTCGAGATCGGCAAGCGTCATAACCTGCCGAACCTGAACATCATGGACGAGACCGCGCACATCCTTCTGCCGGACTCTCCCTACAACGGCCTGGACCGCTATGCCGCGCGCGAGAAGGTGGTCGCCGATCTTGAAGCCCAGGGGAACCTGGTCGCCATCAAGGATCACACCAACTCCATCGGCCGTTGCGACCGCTGCAAGGCGATCGTAGAGCCGCGCCTCTCGAAGCAATGGTTCGTCAAGATTCAGCCGCTCGCTGACAAGGCGATTGCCGCTGTCGAGGAAGGCCACATCCGGTTCACGCCGGAGATGTACGCGAAGACCTACTTCGAGTGGATGCGGAACATCCACGACTGGTGCATCTCGCGTCAGCTCTGGTGGGGACATCGCATTCCCGCATGGCACTGTCCGAAGTGCTCCGGCATTACCGTTGCACGGGAGACTCCGGTGGCCTGCACGGCCTGCGGCAACGACGAGCTGGAGCAGGAGACCGATGTGCTGGACACATGGTTCTCCTCAGGCCTGCTGCCCTTCACCGTCTTCGGCTGGCCGGAGGCGGGTGCGGCGCTGGAAGCCTTCTATCCGACCGAGCTGCTGGTCACCGGCTTCGACATCCTCTTCTTCTGGGTGGCCCGCATGATCATGCTGGGATG
>JAEKKE010000515.1 GCA_019510535.1 Acidobacteriota bacterium | reverse complement strand
ACACCATGTGGGGCCGCTGGACCTTCCGTGACCTGACACCTTTCTCACGCATTGTCCTGGTGACGTCGTTCGTCGACGAGAACGAGCAGCCTATCGCGCCACCGATGGTGAAGGACTTCCCCGTCGAGATGCTCTCCACCACCACCTTTGAAGAGCGCGGCGGGAAGACCCTCGTGACTCTACGTTCGCGAGCCATGTATGCCAGTCCGGCACAACGGCAGACCTTCGCAGGCTTCTTCCAGAGCATGGAGCAGGGCTGGGGCGGAACCTTCGACAAGCTCGTCACCTACCTGGAGAGCGAGGAGGCCTAGGCCTCCAGACCGTTGCAATCAAAAGCAAAGGGCGGTGGCCGAAGCCACCGCCCTTTGTATTGCCAGTAAATCGCTTAGAACACGATACGGCCAGAGAACTGGAACTGGCGCACCTGGTAAGCGTAGTTGCCGTTAACACCCGAGGTGGACGGCGTGCCGAAGTTGGTGGTTGCGGTCAGCGTGTTGTTCGCGAGCGAGAACGCGCCGGCGTTTACACCGGTGATGTTGCGGTGATTGGCCAGGTTGAAGGCCTCCGCCATGAGCTGGAAGCTCATACCCTCGCGGATACGGAAGTCCTTCTGCAGGCGGGTGTCGATGACGATGTTCCGCGGCCCAAAGAGCTGGTTACGGCCGAAGAACGGGATGTAGGAGGCGACGCCAGTGCCGGCAACGCCCGTCGAGTAGGGCTGCAGGCAGTCCGTGCAACCGGTCTGGTTGCTCGGCGAACCGGAGCTGGTGCCCACGGAATATGGCAGACCCTTCTGGATCTGGACCAGCGGCTTGATGGACCAGCCGTTGGTCAGATAGCCGAGGCCAGTATCTCCATGGCGGCCGGGGATATTGAAGTTGGCCCAGCCGACAAGGCGGTGGGGAACGTTGATGTTGGAGTTTCCGTAGTTCGCCCGCGCGTTGTACGGATCGATCCAGTTGTTGCCGGGGCTGAAGCTGGTCGACGAGCTCGGACCGTAGTCCAGAGCGTGCGCCCAGGTGTAGTTCACGTCATACGAGATCAGCTTCGACTGACGGTTGGTGATATCCACCGTCAGCGCGTGATAGCTCGCGTTGACGTTGCTGATGAGCGGGGTGATCTGGTTATACGCCGCGTTCAGCGTGTTCGATCCGCTTACCGTGGAGCGCGCAGAGTAAACCTTCTGGGTGAAGGTCGTTCCGCAGGCCGCCACCAGGCAGTTTCCAGGAGCCGCGGAGTTTGCCGCCAGCGTGTAGGTCACGTTGTAGGTCTTGTTCGGATCGAGGTTGAGGTTCAGGTAGTTCGGCAGCTCGCGGCTGAGCGATCCGATATAGGAGACCGACAGCACGTTGCGCCATCCGAGATCCTGCTGGATCGTCAGGTCAAACTGGTGGGTGTACGGATTCTGCAGGTTCTTGTCCAGGTAAAGGACACCGAAGTTACCACCCGTAGGACGCGCGCTGAGGGTCTGCGGGAACTTGATGTACTGCGGAGCTGCGGTTGTACCGAGATTGGTTCCGTTGAATGCCGTCAACTGCAACTGGCCGCCCGCGCCACCGGTGGTGGTGTAGGCACTCATGAGAGAGGCGTTGATGATGCGGCCATAGTAGATACCGTATCCGCCGCGGATGACCGCTTTGCCCTTGCCGAACGGATCCCACGCGAAACCGATACGTGGAGAGATATTGTTCTTGTCCGAAGGGTGGTTTGCTTCCTGCGGAACAGCTGAGTTCAGGGCTGAAGTAAACGGTCCAGGATAGGTTTCGATGTCGTAGCGAGCGCCGATGTTTACCGTCAGGCTGGGGGTGACCTTCCAATCATCTTGCACGAAGAAGGAAGAGTCCAGCGTGGCGAGATCGAACACCTGAGGACCGAAGCCCTGTGTCAGACCGCTGTGGCAGCCGTATCCACCCGCCGTGGTCAGGCTGGGGGTTCCGGATGCTGTGAGCGCACCGCAAGCGCCTGACGGCTTCAGAATGTCGGCCAGGTACAGACCTACGCTTGCATAGCTGTAGGAGCCGTTGCTCTGGAAGAGGTTGTTCTGGATGTCGTAGTTGTGAACGAAATCTACACCGAAGCGCAGGGTATGTTTGCCGAACGTATAACC
>JAEKKE010000393.1 GCA_019510535.1 Acidobacteriota bacterium | reverse complement strand
AAACCATCGATAGAAACTACCACGTTCAGCCTCTTGTATTTACGCCACTCCGTCGGGATGACACGAAAAGCGCTTGTGACAATCTGGGTATGAATACCACGAGCTTCGATCTGTGGGATCAAGGTTTCGAGTTCACGATAGCGAACAAATGGATCTCCGCCTACGAGGGACACGTGCAGAGGTTTGCGTTCGTCAAGAATCGCGAGAATGCGGTCTACCAACTCATCCCCTTTGAAGTCGGAGAGTTGACGCAGCGAAGTTTCACTGCCGAGATGGGCCGCGTCGAATGCATAACAACCTGGGCAACGCAGCGGGCACTCTTTGGTGATTTCGATGGACAGGGACGGTGCGCGTCCGGACAGGATTCTCGTCCAAGCATGCAATATTTCGGACTTTTTCATCTTCTCTCCTGTTCTGTTCGATGCATTTCTTTGGTCAAGCCAATACCAGAGACCGCTTGACTCGTTCAGTTTGTAGAGAAAGATTTCAAATAAGTACCAGTGAATGATCTCAATAGGCGGCGGGTCGGAGTTGATCTGCACCCCTCTGGGGAGTTTCAGTGGTATGGAAGCCGTTCTTCTAGCCAACGATATGGCCATTCAGACCAATTAAATGAGAACTATACGAACCCTAGTCATGCTAGGGGGATGACAAACAAATGCGGCGCCGGCTACCAGGCGTAGAAGGCTTCGACCGAGGGCGCTCCCGTCTTTCCGTCGATCACGCTGGTCTTCAGCACGACCTCGATGTTCTTCTGGCCAAGTCCATCACCGATCCGCACCCTGAGCCATTCCAGATAATCGGGATTGCTGACGAACTCCGTCGCAGCCTCCGTACCGTTTCGTCCCAGACCTGCGAGTACCACAACAATATTTCCGGTAGTCGGATTACGGAAGCGGGCGACCAGGGCATAGTCATCAGCGCTCGAATAGGAACGGGTACGGTCACGCTCCCAATGCTTTGCGGGGTCCTGTGCGTCCAGGATGGTTCCTTCCGGCTCCGTACTGAAGTGATAACGCAGGTCGGAAAGCAGCCGGATGCTCCAGTCGTTGTTGTATCCGCCCAGCAGAACTACCGGACGGTCTCGCAACTCCGTCAGCGGCAGCGCGACCGACGACTGCACCTCGTACCGGACGCCCTCACGCTGCAGTAGACCGCCGAGCTGCCCTATCGACGTCGCGATTTGCATCGAGACGAACGGATACTGGATATCCTTGCCGGCGGTGGCGACTCCCGATGCTCTCTCTGGAGCGAAGACGACACCTCCAGGACAGAGCAGGGTGCTGCGTCCTTCACTTCCAACCAGGCGCCAGAACCGATCGACCACATCGGTCCGGTGCGGCCGGAATCTCCATGTGCTGACCGCTGCCGTTGCCAGCAACAACAGGCTGACGCCCGCGATCCAGTTGCGACGGCGCCCACCAGACGACGGCGCATGCTCATTCGTGATTACCGCGTCCGGCCCCGGAAGCACGTCCACTGAAAGAGCTGTAGCTGGTCCCTCCTTTAATACAGGAGTTCCGGCGGACGCCTCTTCCGAAACAAGAAACTCCGGTGTGTACGACCCTGTCGGCAGAACGATCTGCAAGCGGTCATTTGGATGGTCGCGGTAGTAGAGCGACAGCCGCTTCCGAACCTCACCCGCCGTAAAGCGGACGATCGTATCGGCATTGGTATCGTAGTCCGCCGGGCGTTGAAAGACCTCAATGCCCAGCGTCCGTTCTTTGAGGTCTCCCCTGCCGTTCAGCGAACTCTCCACCACATACCGCAGCAATGCCGGATACCGCTTGCTGTTGCAGAAGTGAGGGCTGGCGAGGATCGACTCCATCTCCCGCAGAACGGTCTCTCGTTCCTGCGCGGTGACCGGCTGCCAAGCCGCCCAATCTGTCTTCATGGTGCTCATTTCCGGGGCAGAGTTCATCATACGGCAATCGCAGACGGCGCGTCCCGACGTTTGAAACAAGCTGCAACAATATATCCATCTCATTCTATAAAAACCACTTACCAGCCGACACCTGGATACAAACCGTGAGTCACTTGCAAGTCGTTCTCATGGGAAACGAAGGTTGGCGCTGCTTTGCCCATACACCCTGACAAGAGGTGAGAAGGCGGGCTCCGCTGCGTGGCGGAGGGCTCTGGCACATGCACAGGTTCAAACGCCAGGCCGCTTTAGGAGGTACGTATGAAGATGTTCGGCAGACTGCTGCTGCTTTTCCTGCTTGTCGCAGGGATTGCTCAGGCACAGCTCACCACGGCGACGATCGTCGGCAATATCCAGGACACATCCGGCGCGGTCATCCCGGGCGCCCAGGTCACAGCAATCAATCAGGAAACCCAGTTCACCCGTCAGGTCACATCCGGCGCGGACGGAGCCTACCGTCTGGACTTCCTTCCCGTCGGCACCTATTCCCTGAAAGTTGAGGCCGCTGGCTTCCAGAGCAAGCAGCAGCAAGGGGTGGTGCTGACGCTGAATGCCGAGGTCCATTTCGATGCCAGCCTGAATATCGGCGAGGCTACGCAGACCGTTGACGTCTCGTCCAACGAGCTTCCACTGGTTGAGACCTCGAACGCGACCCTGGGCCGCACGGTCACCAACCAGGAAGTCGACAACCTGCCGATCGTCAACCGTAACGTCTATGACCTGCTCACCCTCACGCCGGGTGTCCAAGCCAGCTCCAACGTCAATACCCTGGGGTATCCGCAGCAGGTGGTCTACATGAACGGCGGAACCGATAACTTCGTCGGCTCTGTCAGCTACTACCTCGATGGCGGACTGAACATGACCTTCATCCGCAATACCGGTAACGTTCTGCCCAACCCGGATGCGCTGCGCGAGTTCAACGTCCAGACCAACAACTACAACGCCTTGTACGGTCGTATGTCCTCCGGCCTGGTCAACGTCGTCACCAAGAGCGGTACCAACAAGATCCACGGATCGATCTTCGAGTTCCACCGTGAGACCAACTTCGCCGCCGCTCCGGCCTTCAGCGCTCCTGGACCGAAGGCTCCGCTTCACCGCAACCAGTTCGGAGCAACGCTGGGCGGTCCTATCTGGAAGGACAAGACCTTCTTCTTCGGTTCGTACGCCGGTCTTCGCCAGATCACGTCGAGCACCTACAACGGCGCCCTTGTCCCCACTGCTGCCCAGCGTGCCGGTGACTTCAGCGCCAACCTGCCCGCGAGTGGCACCCCGACCGCTTGCCCGACCAATAGCTCCAGCGTCGTCTTCGTCGTCTGCGATCCTGTCACGCGTACGCCCCGTCCGGGTAACAAGCTGGCATCCAGCCAACTTGATCCAACGGTACAGCGCCTTCTCGCCCGCATTCCCCTTCCCAACGCCACCGGTATCGACACTGCCTCCGGCCGCACCACCTACCGCTGGCAGGGCATCATTCCCAGCACGCTGAATACGGATGAATTCCTGATCAAGGTCGATCATCAGATCGGTACCCATCGGGTGCAGGGGATGTACTTCAACACCGCCGGCAATCAGCAGCAGAGCCCTGGTGGCAACATCGATTGGTCACGCCAGAACTTTGTCTATCGCCAGCAAAACGGCAACCTCTCCGATACCTGGACGCCGTCGGCGAATGTCGTCAACCAGATCTGGCTGAACTACACGCGTATGATCGGCGGCCGCATCAATACGCCACAAGTGTCGCTGGCCGACTTTGGCTCAAGCTTCGGTATCCAGGGCGCGTCCATGCTGCCGCAGCTGACGGTCAGCGGATACTTCACCGCGGCTCAGGCGATCAGCGGCCCGGTCACCGGGACCAACTTCTACTCTCTGCGCGATGTTGTGAGCATTACGCGCGGCAAACACACATTTTCCTTCGGTGCTGAGACCTCGTTGAACAAGGATCTGCAGTACACCTACCTGAACAACTATGGTGTCTTCGCCTTCCAGCGCGCCACCGCACGCACGAACGCTGAGATCTCCGACTTCATCGCTGGTCTTCCGGCTACGATGAACCAGGACTCCCCTGTTCAAGCAGCCGATAACTCATGGTTCAGCGGCATCTTTGCCCAGGACGACTATCGCATCTTCCGCAACCTGACCCTCAACCTGGGCCTTCGCTGGGATGTACAGACTTCGCCGACCGACCCGAAGGATCGTCAGTCGACCTTCATCGCCGGACAAAAGTCGACGATCTATCCCACGGCTCCGACCGGTCTGCTGGTCGTCGGCGATAAGGGTGTCGACCGTGGCATCGTCGCAACGCGCTGGCACCACGTTTCACCTCGCGTGGGCTTTGCCTGGGACCCGTTCGGCAACGGCCGCACCGCCGTTCGCGGAGCCTTCGGCCTCTTCTTCGGTTCAGTCTCCGGCAACGAGTGGAACGGCGTCTCGAACTTCCAGCCCTTTGCTGTCCGCAATCGTTATAGCTTCATCAAGTCGATGACGGACATCTACGGCGACGCGCGCTCCTTCCCGAATGGCAACCCGTATCCGTATGTCTATGACCCAAAGAACCCGCGGCCGTTTATCTCTCCGGCACAGGTTCAGGGCATCGATCTGGACTACCAGTGGCCATATGTCTATCAGACCAACTTCTCCGTCCAGCAGCAGGTAACGAACTCGATCGCTGTCTCCGTCAGCTATGTCGGCTCGTTCAGCCATGATGTTCCCTTTGCTCCGGATATCAACTACCCGATCTATGCCACCGCCACCAGTCCGGTGAATGGCGTGACGACGAGTACCACCAGCAACTATGATTCCCGCCGTCCCATCCAGGGAGGTCTCGGCATCATCAACCTCATCCAGTCCAAGCAGCGAGCCAATTATCACGGTCTGCAGATCACAGGCGAGAAGCGTCTGAGCCATCAGTTCTCGGTCAAGGCGTTCTACACCTGGTCGAAGACACTGTCGAGCGCCTCGGTGAACAACAGCGGCGCAGTGATCGGCACCGCACAGGACTTCAACCGTATGCAGGATGAGTACGGCAGCAGCGATACCGACCTGCGTCACCAGGCCAATATCTCCGCAATCTGGAAAACACCGTTCAGCGTCACCACCGGTGTGGACAACAACTTCGACGGCTACACCTCCGACCGCGCCAATCTCTCCGGCAACGCGGACGTGGGCATTATCCGTGGACGTTCACGCGCCGACAAGATCAACTCGTACTTCAATCCACCCGCCTTCTGCTCCTATACCGGCAGCACGGCAACGTGCCCTGCAGGTGTCGGACCTGGTGGACTGGATGGCACAACCCGCCGCAACAACTACTTCGGCCCTGGAAACCGTGTTATCAACGCCGCGATCTTCCGCGACTTCGGCGTCTATGAAGCGGTGAAGTTCCAGCTTCGTGCCGAGGTTAACAACGTCTTCAACCTCGTCAATCTTGGCAATCCGACGACCTCGCTCAACTCCGGCAACTTCGGTAAGATCACCGGTGCCTACGGCGTGCCCCGTCAGATTCAAATTGGCGGACGAATCCTCTTCTAACCACAGGAGCAATCACGTGCGCGACGCAATCATGGAAGTGTCACGCCGTGCCTTCTGCACCGGCGCTTCGGCGGCAGCTCTACTTGAGCTGCCGCCGGCCCGGCTTTGGGCACAGCATCACGCTGCCGGCTACGACCTGGTGGCCAGCACCGACCGTCAGCGCATCATGACGGCCGCCCGCAACTACCTTGCTCTGAAACCCGCAACCATTACGTTCTTCCCTTCGGATAGAACTCCGGGCGGACTGCACGACTTTTTTTCGGAAGCCGACTATTTCTGGCCCAACCCAGCCGATCCGAATGGCCCGTACATCAACCGTGACGGCCAGAGCAATCCAAATAACTTCAACGGTCATCGCAAAGCGATGATCGCGCTATCCCTTCAGGTGCCGGCGCTCACAGCAGCATGGCTGCTAACACGCGATCGCCGCTACGCCGATCATGCCGCGGCTCACCTGCGCGCATGGTTCATCACACCTGAGACGCGCATGAATACCAACCTCGAGTATTCGCAGGGTGTTCACGGTGTAACTACCGGCCGCAACTTCGGCATAATCGACACGCTGCACCTGGTCGAGGTCGCGCGGGCTGCATCGCATATTGCTCCCGCAGTCATGAGCTCTGCCGATCAGCAAGCGCTGCGTGCATGGTTCCGCGATTACCTGCACTGGCTGAAGACGAGCGAAAAAGGAATCGCCGAAAAGAAGACGTTGAACAATCACGCCGTCTGCTGGGCGCTGCAGGCCGCAGAGTTCGCTCGCCTGATCGACGATCAACAGACCCGCCACGAAGTTGCCGAACAGTACAAGACCGTCTTTATGTCCGACCAGCTCGGCACCGATGGCAGCTTCCCGAAAGAACTGGCGCGGACCAAGCCGTACAGCTACTCCATCTTCAACTTCGATGTGGCTGCGATGATCTGCCAGTCTTTGCGTGACAGCAGTGAAAATCTGTATGAGTTCAAACTCCCCGATGGCCGCGGAATCTGCAAGGCCGCCGCATTTCTCTATCCGTATCTGAAGGACAAGTCTTCGTGGCCTTACAAGAAGGATGTCGAGCACTTCGATTCTCTTCCTGTTCGCTCGCCGGGACTTCTCTTCACCGGGCTTGAGTGCAATCAATCCGAATACCTTGCTCTCTGGAAGACCCTGAATCCTGATCCGTCTGACGCTGAGATCATCCGCAACTACCCCGTACGGCAACCGCTGCTCTGGTTTCCGTCGCAACAGCGTAAAAAAGCCTGACACGGCACAAAAGAACGAATGACAATTACGCGACGCTCCTTTCTCGCAGGCGCTGCCTGCCTCGGAGTTATGAAGACTCCTCTACTGGCCTCTGCACTGCAGGACATACACGCACAACAAACAACTGCCCAGCGTCTGACCGATGGCTGGGAGTTTTATCGCGGCCCACTCGATCCAACGTTCCAGGTATGGCACAGCGAAGAGCTGGTGACCTGGCAGAAGATTGCGCTTCCCCACTGCTTCAATGCCTATGATGGCTGCGATCCTGATACCCCCGCCTATCGTGGGCAAGGCTGGTATCGTAGAAAACTCCCCATCGATAACCCTTATCCCCAAGGGCGGACGCTTCTGCATATTGAAGGTGCCGGTCAAAGCTCCGCGGTCCATATCGGCGCAGAGCGTGTTGGTGAACACGTCGGCGGCTATGACGAGTTCATGGTGGATATCACCGATGCATGTGCCCGACAGAAGGACCGTAAGGCAGTCCAACTCGCGATTCTTTGCGATAACGGACGCGATCTCGATCGCATGCCTTCTGACCTGAGCGACTTCACGCTCTATGGCGGTCTCTACCGCAATGTTTCGCTCGTCTACGTGCCGGCGGTCTCACTCGAGGCTGTCCATACCGCAGTGGCATTCGAGCCCGGCAAAGCTGCGCATGTCACGGTGACAGCCCGTTTGTTTGCACCGCAGCCGGTCTCCGGTCCGATGGATATCAAGATCGTGATTCTCGACCCTGCCGGTAAGACTATTCGTCAGCAATCGCTGCAACGCACATCCTGGAACGGTGAGACTGAGCTGGCTTCGTTTGAGCTGGCGTCACCTCAGTCCTGGTCGCCGGCAACACCTCGCCTTTACCGCTGTGATGTCACACTACAGTCTGCTTCGGGAACGACATCGACTTCCCATCGCTTCGGAGTCCGTCATACGCGCTTCGAAGAGCATGGCCCCTTCTATCTGAACGGCGAGCGTCTACTGCTGCGTGGAACGCAACGGCATGAAGACCACGCGGGCTATGCAGCGGCGACTCCGGAGACGGTCCTTCGTAAAGAGTTTGAACTGATCAAGGGGATGGGAGCTAACTTCATCCGGCTGGCACACTATCAGCAGTCGCGGCTTGTTCTCGATCTCTGCGACGAGCTCGGAATCCTAGTGTGGGAAGAAGTCCCCTGGTGCCGCAGCGGCATCACCAGTCTCCTCTTCCGCCAGCGTGGTCTTGACCTGATGCTGATCATGATCGACCAGCATCGCAACCATCCCTCTGTGTTGCTCTGGGGATTGGGCAATGAAGATGACTGGCCGGGTGAACCTGGCGGGGACGATCGCGCTCAGATTCGCGCGTACATGACCGAGCTTCGTGACCTCGCGCACAAGCAAGATCCGTCACGTCTCACATCTTTCCGTCGTTGCGACTTCGCGAAGGATATTCCCGACGTCTACTCGCCGTCGATCTGGGCCGGATGGTACAGCGGCAGCTACGTCGAATATCGCGAGGCGCTGGAGAAGGCTCGGACCGCAACTCCCTTCTTCTTTCACGCCGAGTGGGGCGCAGACAGCCATGCAGGCCGGCATGCGGAAGATCCCGATCCCATGCTGGCGCACATCCTTACCGGCCGCGGCACCGCCGAGAAGGGCTTCGATTACAAACTCAGCGGAGGTGCTCCGCGCATGTCGCGCGATGGCGAGTGGAGCGAGACCTACGCCTGCGACCTCTTCGACTGGTATCTGCAGACGCAGGAGTCGTTGCCCTGGCTTACCGGAACCGCGCAGTGGGTCTTCAAGGACTTCACAACGCCGCTGCGCGTCGATAATCCCGTGCCTCGTGTCAACCAGAAGGGTGTCACCACCCGCGACCTCACTCCCAAGGAGGGCTATTACGTCTTCCAGTCCTACTGGACGAAAGAGCCGATGGTTCGCATCTATGGGCACAACTGGCCCGTACGCTGGGGCAAGGCGGGACAGGAGCGAATGGTCCGCATCTATTCCAACTGTGCCGAGGTGGAGTTGTGGCTCAACGGTAAATCCGTCGGTGCGAAGAAACGTACGACAGGAGATTTTCCCTGCAGTGGTCTTCGCTGGGACCTCGCCTTCCGCGAAGGAGAGAATGAGCTTCGCGCTGTCGCGAAGAGTGGCTCCTCAACGGTGAGCGACACCATCCGCTTCCAGTATCAGACCGCCCCGTGGTCAAAACCCGCGAAGCTGGCGCTGCACACCGTACAAAGCGGGCCCGATCGCGTGACTATCGAGGCCCGTATGCTGGATGCAACCGGAGTTTCCTGCCTCGACTCTCGTGCTGTCGTTCGTTTTTCACTTGCCGGTAGTGGTGCCCTGATTGATAACCTTGGAACGCCCAACGGATCGCGTGTCGTCCAGCTTTATAACGGCCGCGCAGAGATCAGTCTGCGGCGTACCGGTACGGTCGTCGCATCAGTTCATGCTGAAGGTATTGAACCCGCATTTCTCACACTGGAGAACACACATTGATGCATCTCAATAAAGCCGCTGCGACCCTGCTCGCAGCCCCCCTGCTTGCAGCGACACTGTGCACCTCGCTGACAGCGCAGGAGAAACCCATGACCGGCCCTGCGATCTCTGCCGCTGCAGGCGATACCATTCCCGATGCCGGACCGCTGGCAACGGACCTTTCCGGTGCTGTAACACGGCCCGCAATTCAGAAAGCGATGCGCAAGGTTGCTGACTGGCAGCTCTCTTACTCCGAGAGCAAGTACAACCAGGACTGGACCTACGGTCCGCTCTACCTTGGCCTGCTCGCGACCACAGATATCACTGGCGATGCCAAATATCACGACCGCCTGGTAACGCTATTCAACCAGTTTCAGTGGAAGCTCTGGGCCAACCGCCAGTTCCATGCTGACGACGAAGTGATCGCGCAATCGTATGAGCTGCTCTACCAGGAACATGCGGATCCGAAGCGCATCGCCGATGCCCGCGCCACCTTCGATCGCCTGCTACAGCGTCCTGCCGATCCGGCAAAGGATCTCTGGTGGTGGTGCGACGCTCTCTTCATGGCTCCTCCTGCCCTGGCACGCATGTCTGCAATCACCGGAGACCATCGTTACATCGACAAGATGAACCAGGAGTGGAAGCTTACCGAAGAGCATCTCTACGATCGCGAGGAACGTCTCTTCTTCCGCGACGGCAACTTCCTGAACAAGAAGGAAGCAAATGGCAAGAAGCTCTTCTGGAGCCGCGGAAATGGCTGGGTGCTCGCAGGCACCGCCAATGTGCTGAAGGCACTACCGAAGAACGATCCTTCCCGCGCGCAGTACGTGAAGCTCTTCCAGGAGATGGCGGAGCGCATCGCCGGCCTGCAGCAGCCCAGCGGCCTGTGGCGCACGGGTCTGCTGGACCAGACAGCCTATGAGCAGGATGAGATTTCCGGCTCTGGCTTCTTCACCTATGCCATGACCTGGGGCATCAATGAAGGCATTCTTCCTCGCGCCAAGTACGCTCCTGTGGTCGAGCGCGCATGGGGCGCGATGGTGAAGCATATCTTCGAGAGTGGCCGCCTGGGCGCGATTCAGCCCATCGGTGCGGCTCCCGGACAGTTCACTGCCACCTCCAGCTACGTCTACGGCGTAGGTGCCTTCCTCCTCGCCGGCTCTGAACTGGTACGGTATGCACCGGCAGCCAAGACACATGCTGTGGTTCAGATCAACAATCCCACCAGCGACGCTCGTCGTGATGAAGTGCTCGACCTACCGCTCACGGAGGTCAAGCGCCATATCGCGATCGATCCAGCGAAGCTCGTCGCACGTGATCGTCTCACCGGCAAGCGCCTTCTCACGCAGGTCTACGCCTCCCTTCCCGGCGGCACACCGGATCGCTTTCTGATCCTTGACGACGTTGCTCCTGGAACCGCCACCAGCATCGATCTCGCTGTAGAAGAGGACGCCCCGCCAATGGCCTCCAGAGTAACGGCGCGCGATGTTCCGGAACGTATGGACGACTTTGTATGGGAGAACAACCTGGTCGCTCACCGCGTTTACGGCCCCGCTCTACAGGCGACCGGAGAGATCACCTCAGGCATCGACGTCTGGTCCAAGCGCGTACCGAACTTCGTCAGCACCGCCTGGTACGCCCGTGACAAGGAAGCCCAGCGCACTCACAACTCCGCCCTCTCCTATCACCATGACAACGGTGACGGTCTGGACTCCTACGAGGTTGGCCCCGCCCGCGGTTGCGGAGGCACTGGCATCTGGGTCGATGGCAAGCTGGCAAACTCGAAGAACTTCACTCATTCGAAGATCCTTGCCACTGGCCCCATCCGTGTCGACTTCATCCTCGAGTACGCTCGCTGGCAAGCGGGGACGAAAACCGTCAGCGAGAGCAAGCGGGTTACGCTCGATGCCGGCACGCGCTTGAACCATATGCGCTCGACCTTTACCTTCGACGGTGGTGGAACCATCACCGCAGCCGCGGGCCTGGGAACACACAAAGACACCGAGATCAAGCAACTTCCTGAAATCGCCGCACTCTCTGTGTGGGATACACCTCAAACGGCATCAGCCGGACGCTTTGCTACCGGTATTGTTCTTTCCGGCAAGCAGCCCTATCGCTACGAGAATGTGCCCATGCAGGGCAAAACACCAGGCGACGCGCTTCTGCTCTTTACCGCCCGTTCCGGCGTTGCTATCGACTACTACGCCGGCTCCGGTTGGTCACAAGACGACATGCCTGACTTCGCTACCTGGAACAGCTATCTCGCAACGCAGTCCAAGCGGCTTCAGACTCCTGTGAAGGTAAGCTGGCTGGCACGCTAACACCACACACAACAAGCAAGAAACGGCCCGCGAGTATCTCGCGGGCCGTTTTCTATTACGTTGCTCGAAGAAGCCACGCAGCTTAGATACGCGGCTCCCATCCCTTCTCGTACTCGCGCTTGCGCATCTTCGTCGCTTCAGCATCATCGACGAAGGCGCCGGTCTTGGTGTCGAGCTTCAGTTCGCGGTGGAGCTCCCATGCGATGTTCGACATCAGCAGAATCGCGACCGAGGTGCTGGCATCCCAGATCGGCGAATTCAGCTTGGCTCCGGTACGGATACCGTCGATGAGGTTGGCAAAGTGCAGGTCCGTCATCGAATCGCGTCCCACCAGGTCGGCACTCGATGTCTTCTTGTCCTTGGGGATCTTGTACTCGTTCACAAGCTTGCCCTTCAGGTCATGCACCTCATAACCATCGCGGTCCAGGATGACGGTCCCTTCCGTCCCGTGAATGGCCGAGCCACGATCGCGGTTATAGAGAGGCATCCCGTTCGTGCTCATATTCTCCCAGGAGATCATCTTGTCGTCGTACTCAAAGCTGGTCACCAGGGTGTCGTAGAACTGCCAGTCGTCCTTGAAGTGATAGCGTCCACCGGATGCTGTGATGCGCTGCGGCCATACGGTCTGCAGCGCCCAGCGGCAGACGTCCACTTCGTGCGTACCGTTATTCAGGGTTTCGCCGGTGCCATAGATACGCAGCCAGTGCCAGTTGTAAGGATGAACGTTGTCCTTATACTGCTGGCGCGGAGCCGGTCCCTGCCACAGATCCCAGTCCAGGGTTGCCGGCACCGGGACCACCTTACCCGTCCCCATCGTCTTACGTGTATTGCAGTACCAGGCCTTGGCGTAATACGCGCGTCCAATCAGGCCATTGTGGATCTTGTCGATGATCTCGATCGAGTGCGGTGATGAACGCTGCTGGTTGCCCATCTGCACCTGCTTGCCCATCTTCTTCTGCGCGGCAACCAGGAGCTCGACCTCGTGCGGATTGTGGCTGCAGGGTTTTTCGACGTAGACGTGCTTGTCAGCTTGCATGCCCAGGATTGCTATCGGCGTATGCCAGTGGTCTGGGGTCGCAATGGTGATCGCATCTACGTCTTTCGATTCCAGCAGCTTGCGGAAGTCCTTATCTGCCTTAGGAGCCGCTCCCATTGACTTCTCGGTCTCACCGGCGAATTTCTGCAGAATCACCGAGTCCACGTCGGCCACGTGGGTAATGGCCGCGTTTGCCTTGTTGGCGGTCAGCGCCGACAGGTGAGCATAGGCACGGCTGTTCAGACCGATCACACCAAAGTTCACCCGCTCGTTCGCGCCGATCACGCGAGCATAGCTTTTTGCGGTGGAGCTCACCGCAACGCCCGCGGCGGCTGTTGTGACTAATTTTGAAAATTCACGACGTGTAAGCATAACTTCACTCCTGCGCTAGGCGCTATATCCCATTTCGTTCAAGGTCTTGCGCATAAACGC
>JAEKKE010000514.1 GCA_019510535.1 Acidobacteriota bacterium | reverse complement strand
GGGTGAAGATGTGCATTGAGGTGAATGACGACTACTTCACCACCGTGCACCATGAGCTTGGACACAACTTCTACCAGCGTGCCTATAACAAGCAGCCATTCCTCTTCCGCGGTGGAGCGAATGATGGCTTCCATGAGGCGATCGGCGATGCGGTAGCGCTCTCGATTACGCCTTCTTATCTGAAGGCGCTGGGGCTCAGCGAATCGGAGCCTCCTGCCGAAGCCGATATTCCGCTGCAGCTCCGCACCGCACTGGATAAGATTGCATTCCTGCCCTTTGCGCTCGCGCTCGATAAGTGGCGCTGGGGGGTCTTCTCCGGAGAGATCAAACCTGCGGATTACAACAAAGCCTGGTGGGAGCTGCGGGGCAAGTATCAGAAGGTCGCGCCGCCCGTGGATCGCTCCGAGACCGACTTCGATGCGGGAGCAAAGATGCACGTTCCCGCCAACGTACCCTATGCCCGTTACTACCTGGCGCGCATCTACCAGTTCCAGTTCTATAAGGCGATGTGTGATGCCAGCGGTTATAAAGGACCGTTGAACCGCTGCAGCTTCTTCGGGTCGAAGCCGGCAGGCGAGAAGCTGGCGAAGATGCTGGAGGCAGGACAATCGCAGCCCTGGCAGCAGACCCTCAAAGGGATGACCGGCAGCGATCATCTCGACGCGCAGGCGATGGCGGACTACTTCGCTCCGCTGTACGAATGGCTAAAGGTGCAGAACGCAAAAGAATAAGCTAACCGGAATCCTGGTGCCTTGTCTAAGGAACAAGCGGGCTAATTGTTTCTTAAAAAAGGGAAAGAATTGACATACGAATCATTTCGTTGCAGTATTACGAAGTGATTCGTACATTGATTCTGTTTCCCGGATGCTGAGTAGGGGAGGGTTCCGTCCGATGAGAACCGTGCTGCGTTTTTTTGCCTTGTTTGTTTGCCTTTGGGCTGCCGCGCTGATTGCGCAGGCTGTGCCGCATGTCTCGCAGGTTTCGTTGACGGTGCTCGACACCTCCGGTGCTGCGATTCCTGGTGCATCGGTGCATGTCTCTCCGCAGGTAGGGGCAGATCGCCAGACCGATGGTCTGGGAAATGTGACGATACCGTTACCGGCCGGAAGCTATGACATCACGATCAAAGCCGATAACTTTCGTGAACGCACGATGAAGAAAGTGTTCGTTCTCGATGGCCGAACCACGCCGTTGTCGGTGGTCTTAGTCGTGGCAGGCGAGGACGAGGTCGTCGAGGTCTCCGGAGAGGAGCAGGTCTCGAACGATAGCAGCTCGAATAAGAGTGCCTTGGTTTTCAAGGGCGACAAGCTCGATACGCTCTCGGACGATCCGGAGATGATGCAGCAGCAGCTTACGTCGCTGGCCGGTGGCGATCCGACCAATCCTCCACAGCTCTATGTGGATGGCTTTGCTCACGGAGATCTGCCTCCGAAGGAGAGCATCCGCGAGATACGCGTCAACCAGAACCCGTTCTCGCCTTACTACGATCAGTTTGGCAGCGGCCGCATCGAGGTCTTTACCAAACCTGGAGCCAATAAGCTGCACGGTAACGTTGCCAGCAACTTCGGAGCACAGGCGCTCAACGCGAACAATCCGTATGCGGCGTCGGTGTTGCCGTATACGAACTACTATCTCGATGGCGGCGTGAATGGCCCGCTGGGCAAGAACAGTTCTTTCTACTTCACCTGGCAGCAGCGCGGTGTTTCGGCAAACCAGGTCATCAATGCGACCGTGCTGGACTCAAGCCTGAACCCGGTCAATGTGCAGCAGACCATCGCCAACAAGCGGTCGGTGCAGAACGATTCCATCCGGCTCGATCACCAGTTCGGCAAGAAGAACACGCTGATCGGGCGTTATAGCTACAGTAGCGTCCTGGTGCCCGCTTCAGGCGCGGGACAACTGGTGCTGGCATCGCAGGCTTACCGGAACAGCATGCGCACAGATACCTTCCAACTTACCGATACCCACATCTTCAGTCCGAAACTGGTGCTTGACTCCGCAGTGCAGTATTTACGCACCAAGACGAGCAGCGATGCCACATCGAATGCGCCCTCACTGATTGTGCAGGGTTCCTTCAGCAGCGGATCCAACACCATCCAGCAGGAGCACG
>JAEKKE010000513.1 GCA_019510535.1 Acidobacteriota bacterium | reverse complement strand
CAGCACCTCGCGCTCGGGTTCAAGCTGGCGCAAACCCTGCGCTACGGCGAGAATCCGCACCAGTCCGCAGCTCTCTATCTGGACACTTCCGGTAAAGGGATAGCCGCCGGGAAGCAGTTGCAGGGTAAAGAGTTATCGTTCAATAACCTGGTGGATCTGGATGCCTGCTGGGAGCTCGCCAGCGAGTTTGCTGAGCCTGCGGTCGCCATCATCAAGCACACCAACCCCTGCGGCGCCGCCACCGGCACCTCGGTTGCCGACGCCTACGTCCGCGCCCTGGCTGCCGATCCCATCTCTGCCTTTGGCGGTGTCATTGGCGTAAACCGGGTGGTCGACGAAGCCGCAGCCGCTGAAATGGCCAAGCTCTTTGTCGAAGCGATCGCCGCCCCGGGCTTCACCCCGGAGGCTCAGGCCATCTTTGCCGCGAAGAAGAATCTGCGTCTCGTTGAGGTTAAGGCTCACCCAGCGCAGCAGGTCATCAAACAGATCTCCGGCGGCCTGCTGCTGCAGGATGCCGACCGTAAGCGCATCGAAGCCGGTGACCTCAAAATCGTCACCCACCGCGAGCCCACGCCGGAAGAACTGACAGCCCTGCTCTTCGCTTGGCGCGTCTGTAAGCATGTGAAATCAAATGCGATTGTCTACGCCCGCGCCGAGGCGCATGGTCATGAGGTCTTCGGCCAGACCGTCGGTATCGGCGCCGGACAGATGTCGCGTGTGGACGCCGCCAAATTCGGCGCCCTGAAGGCGGTTCTACCGCTGGCTGGCACAGTTGCCGCCTCCGACGCCTTCTTCCCCTTCCCAGACGGTCTGGAAACCGTAGCAGCGGCTGGAGCGACGGCAGTCATTCAGCCCGGCGGCTCGGTCAAGGACACTGACGTCATTGCCGCAGCCAACCGACTCAACCTGGCGATGGTATTCACTGGAATTCGTCACTTCCGTCATGGATAGAGCGTTTTCCCTGTAGGTGCGATGTAGAGCTCCTGCATCCATGGGCGTTTTCCGCAATGAAAACGCCGCTGCACGCCCCTTTCGGGATACCCAGCAACAGGGAAAATGCTCTAGTCTAATAGAGATGCTGACGCTTGTCGGCATCCCACCTGTGGGTACAATCGTCTAACCCCAAGTGACGCGGCTACCAGCCGCCCCTAGGACCTGATGACATTCTTCCGGCGTTTCTTTTCGGCTCGTCCAGTCTTTCTCACGGCGGCTGCGCTGCTGGCCACCCTGCCCTCTGCTGCACAACAAAAGAACGCGCCTGAGCCGCCCAAGGGTCCTGATCGTTCCGCGGCTTACTACCACTACAGCCTCGCCCATATGTATGAAGAGCTGGCTATCAATCAGGGCCGCACCGATTACGCCACGCAGGCTATCGAAGAGTACAAGCTGGCGTTGAATGCCGACTCTGACTCTGCACAGTTGCAGAATGGTCTTGCCGATCTCTATCTGAAGCTTGGCCGCGTCCGCGAAGCTGTTTCTGTCGCGCAGGAACAGGTCAAGAAGAATCCCGATGATGTGGAAGCCCACAACATCCTGGGCAAGATCTATCTCCGCTCGCTCGGCGATGGAACCGCCAACAATCAGTCGCAGCAGATGTTGCAGTTGGCCCTTACCGAGTACAAGGCCATCGTACGCCTGAAGCCTGACAGCGTGGAAGACCATCTTCTGCTCGGCCAGCTCTATGCCCTGAACCACGAGAACGATAAGGCTGAAGCAGAGCTGAAGACAGCACAGAAGCTTGACGGAACCTCGGAAGAGGTCATCCTCGCGATGGTTCGCCTCTATGGGGAACAGAACCAGTACGACCGCATCGCACAGCTCATCAACGCGCTACCCATCACGGACCGTACCGCGCGGATGGAGTATTCACTGGGTCTGACCTATGACCAGTTGAAGAAGCCCAAAGAGGCTGCCGCCGCCTATCAGCGCTCTCTTGATATCGACAACGACAACCTTGACGCGCAGCGTGGTCTCGCCAGTGCTCTGCTGCTGGACGGCCAGTTCGATGCGGCTCTGAAGCAATACCAGGACATCGTCACCGCAGAGCCGCAGGATGCTCAGTCGTACATTCGCATCTCCGAGATCCAGCGCCGGCAGGGACACTACGACGAAG
>JAEKKE010000392.1 GCA_019510535.1 Acidobacteriota bacterium | reverse complement strand
CCGCCGCCTGCGTCTTTGGATCGATCTGCTGGCTCAGACCGGCAAACCATCCCTTTGTCCGCTCCCACGAGGTGTAGTTTCCGTAGAACCCGTTGGCGCCGAAGGCGCGATCGCTGCCTGCCACCAGCACATCCGAGTCACCCAGCGCCGAGTGAAACCGTGTCTCTGAACTCGCCTCCTCAGAGCGATAGTCCCGGTCCGGCATGAACCCGGATGAGAAATCCCGGCCAGCCGCAAAAACCTGGCTCAGCTTTCCTTTCCCCCACGAGGCTAGCGCCGACTGTTCCTGGCCTCCGAAGCTCCCTCCGCCTGCCTGCAGCCTCAACCGCAGTCCATCCTGCGCCGGGGCGGTGACAAAGTTCACGATGCCGCTCACAGCATCGGAGCCATAGAGCGTCGATCCCGCACCGTGCAGTACATGTGCTGTTGCGAGCGCTGCCATGGGCACTGGGAGGTCCAGGTTGAAGTGCGAGGTTTCGGCATCATTGATACGCAGACCGTTCAACAGCACCAGTGTCTGCTCGTAGGAGCTCCCACGGATCGATAGATCCGCCTGCACTCCAGCACCTCCGCGCTGTTGGATGTCCACCGCCGGATCACTGCGTAGCACATCGTTGTTGTCGCTCAGCGCCAGGCGGCGATCTTCGATCCCCAGCACCCGCGTCGATCTTGCCGAGTCTTCTTCTGCCAGAGCATCCGGAGCACCCACAACAACAACCGTCGTTCTTACTTCGGGCGTATCTTGTGACTTCTGCGCCCACGTCCATCCACTCACGCCGATCAGGCACGCAAGCAATACCAGAGTTTTCATGCACTTCTAGAATCTCATCTTCGGATCGCATCTTCCGGACTTGCGGAGTAGCAGATCGGCTCCTACCCTAGGAACACTATGTCTTCTGCAACCGTTCTTGCTCCCGTTGCCGCCAAAACCTTCGAAGAAAAGCTCGACGCCCTTGCACTGGTCACTGTCCGTGTCGGCCTTAACCTTCGCGCCGGACAGGAACTGGTCATCACCGCTCCGATGGAAGCGCTTCCCTTTGTTCGCCGCATTACGGAACACGCTTACAAAGCCGGCGCCACGCTGGTGACCACTCTCTTCAATGACGATGAGCTCACCCTGGCGCGCTACCGGTACGCCCCCGACGCGAGTTTCGATAAAACAGCGGTCTGGCTCTCCGAAGGGATTGCCAATGCCTATCGTTCAGGCGCAGCACGTCTTGGCATTACGGGCGCCAATCCTTCTCTGCTTGCCGGACAGGAACCAGGCAAGGTCTCCCGCGCGAATGTCGCCGCCAGCAAAGCCGCCAAGCCGGCGATGGAGATCATCACTCGTCACGAGATCAACTGGACCATCGTCGCCTGCGCAACCCCTGCCTGGGCAAAGCTCGTCTTCCCCGACCTTGCCGAGGAAGAAGCCGTAGCGAAGCTATGGGATGCGATCTTCGCGGCCTCCCGCAGCGATCAGCCTGATCCAGTCGCAGCCTGGGAGGCACACGGTGGCCGTCTGAAGGAACGTGTGGATTTCCTGAATGACAAACGCTACTACGCGCTTCGCTTCCACTCGAACGATGGCCTCACCGATGTGACAGTTGGCCTGGCGGATAACCACCTGTGGGCAGGAGGCGGGACGACCGCCGGCAACGGCGTCTACTGCCAGCCCAATATCCCGACGGAAGAGTGCTTTACGACGCCGCATAAAGATCGCGTGAACGGCCGCGTGCGTGCGTCCAAACCGCTCTCCCACCAGGGAACGCTGATCGAGAACATCTCGGTTCACTTTGAAAGCGGCCGCATCGTCGATGCCTCCGCCTCTGCAGGAGAAGAAGCACTAAAGAAGCTGATCTCCACCGATGAGGGCGCGGCCCGGCTCGGTGAAGTAGCGCTGGTTCCGCATCACTCCCCGATTGCAGAGAGTGGACTGCTGTTCTGGAACACTCTCTTCGACGAGAACGCGGCCAGCCACATTGCACTGGGACAGGCTTACTCCACCTGCATCATTGGCGGAGAGAAGATGAGCGAAGAGGAACTGACAAAACTCGGCGCCAACAGCTCACTCATCCACGTGGACTGGATGATCGGCAACGCCAACATGAACGTAGATGGCGTATATGCCGACGGGTCCAGTGAGCCACTGATGCGCAACGGAAACTGGGCATAGGATCACAGTCCACGCGGTGCCCATGCCCTTTGGGGCCTGGGCACCGCCTTCGTAGGACAGCGCGCAGCGATCGGCGTCAACTAAAATCCAGCCAAACCTTCGCCACGCGTCGCCGTCCTTCCTGACAAGCACCCGCCCGCAACGGTAAACTAGCATTTGTTATGGACCTACAAGGCTGCGGGACAGCGCTGATTACGCCCTTCCGACCAGACAACACACTCGACGAACCTGCAATTAGCTCGCTGGTTCACTGGCAGATCGACTCCGGCATCAGCTTCCTGGTCGCCGCGGGCTCTACTGGAGAAGCTTCCACGCTCACCGAGTATGAGACGGTCCGCTTGATCGAGACGGTTGTTGGCTCAGCGGCGGGACGCGTACCCGTGCTGGCGGGATGCACCCACAACAATACGGCTGAAGCTGTTGCGCGGGTTGAAAAGCTTTCCCGCATTCCTGGTCTCTCCGGCATTCTGACGGCAAATCCCTACTACAACAAGCCTTCTCAGGAAGGTCAGTACCTTCACTTCAAGGCAATTGCCGACGCGTCAGCCTTGCCCGTGATGCTCTATAACATTCCGGGCCGCACGGCAGCGAACCTTGAGCCGGCTACGGTACTTCGCCTGGCCGAGCACAGCAACATCATCGGCATCAAGGAAAGCTCCGGCAATATCGCGCAAATCTCCGAGATTATTGCCACGGCCCCACGCAACTTCCGTGTCTTTGCCGGTGACGATGGCATTGCCCTGCCAGCGATTGCTCAGGGTGCATCGGGACTCATCTCTGTCGGTTCCAACGTCATTCCGCACCATATGGCGCAGATGATCGATGCCGCACTGAACAACGACTGGTCGACAGCTCGCCGCATTCAGAGGCACTACAGTAAATTCCTCAACGCGCTTTACTGGGAGCCGAATCCCTCACCGACCAAAGCGATTCTGACCCTGATGGGCAAAATCCACGGCGGCCTTCGTTTGCCCATGACCGAGGTCTCACCTGTCACCCGCAGGAAACTCGATATCCTCATCGGCGAGCTGGGCCTACTGGTCGATGCTTTACCGACGGGAGAGGATCTACGCGTTTTTTAACCTGTAATGAATGACTTGCAGGGACATTGATCTTCCATGTCCTGCAACAGGCAAACTTCCACAGCTCAATCAGCGTCAGAGTATCGGGTCCTGTACACAGGGGACCGGCCGGGCAATTTACAGCCGATTTACTTTACGCACGTTTCACCTGAGTACGAGAAGTTGCTGTCATGAATTCGCAGTTCCCGCATCGCACCATCCTGCTCGTCGACGATGACCCTGACATCCGGTCGCTCTACAAAGCGTTCCTGCGGCATGCAGGTTACGCGGTATTGAGTTGCCATAATGCACAGCGCGCGGCGGAAGTCTTTGCCAGCCGGCCAAACGTCGATCTTTTGCTCACCGATATTCACATGCCCGAGAACTCCGGAGTGGAATTGGCGCAGACACTCACGACGGCAAAGCCCGAGATGCCAGTCATCCTGATCAGCGGCGAAGACCTGGGCCAGAGCCGGGCCGCGGAGATTCTTTCCCGATCCTGGCGTTTCGTACAGAAACCAGTCAGTCTGCCTTATCTACTGGATCTCATCCATACACTGCTGACTCCATCGAGTCGGCGTGGATACAAGCCGGGGTTACCCATTCCGGCCTGAGTCTGAGGGCGTGCCCTAATGCAGTATCCCGATCGTGTGAAGCCACGTTGTGACCAACGAAGGCCATTTCACAATCGGTAGCCCGTTTGCGCGCAATCCATAACCGTGCCCGCCTTCGGCATAAACGTGTAGCTCGGCTTTGACCTTGGCCTCCTTCAGGGCCTGGAAGTACACAAGCACATTCTCTTCGTGCACTGGGTCGTCTTCCGCCTGCAGCAGAAAGGTGGGCGGTGTCTCCAAAGTCGGCTTAACACCTTCGTCGACCTGTTTCAGACTCGCATCGGTCAGATACGCCGGATAGATCAGAACCGTAAAGTCGGGTCTGGCACTGACAGACGCCTCGTCAGCAGGCTCACCGGCACGCTTGAAGTCAGCATGATTACTAAGCACCGCGGCAAGATGACCACCCGCCGAAAAGCCCAGAACACCAACCTGTGAGGGATTGATACCCCACTCGGCCGCATGCATTCTTGTAAGGCGAACCGCCTTCTGGGCATCCTCCAGGTCGATGGTGCTGGCAGGGTAATGCTCTTTCAGAGGTACGCGATATTTCACGAGAACACATGCGATACCCTCCGCATTGAGCCACTCGCAGACCTCGATTCCTTCAAGATCCTGAGCAAGGATGCGATACCCGCCCCCTGGAAAGACAACCACGGCTGCCCCCGTACGCTTTTCCTTCGGCGGCTGATAGAGAGCCAACGAGGGTTGTTCGATGTTGCTCAACTTCGAGACGGAATGGCCACCAACCAGCTTGTCCGTTGGCTTCATGGTCTCGACTTCGGCGCCCGGAGACCAGGGTTCCGGCGTTCCGCTGGGCCACAGCGGCAAAGTGGCAACCTGCGCTTGTGAAGACAATGCGACAAAAAGTAGAGAAGAGGAGAGAACCAGGAAGGATCGCACGACTGCATTTTACGCTGTGAATGGAATTCGCCTGTGGGACAGCCATCACCTACACTGAAGACATACCGCCTTTCAAGGAGATAGCTTTTGAGCACTACCCTCGAGCAGACCATTGAACATCACTTCGCCTCCGGAGCCGCAGCGATCGGTAATCCCGATGCTGAAAAGGCTTTCCTGGAGCTCCGCGGTCAGCTCGAAGCCGGTACGCTGCGCTCAGCCTCTCCAGATACCGCCTCGTCCATCGGCTGGACGGTCAACGCATGGGTCAAACGGGGCATCCTGTTGGGTTTCCGCATCGGCCAGCTCGAAGATCAGTCCTGCGGCCGCCTGAGTTTCATTGATAAAGCCACCTATCCGGCACGCACCTTTACCCCCGAACAGGGCGTTCGGGTTGTCCCTGGTGGTTCGTCGGTACGCAGCGGAGCTTATCTCGCCAAGGGTGTGGTGATGATGCCTCCCGCCTATGTGAACGTTGGTGCGTATGTGGATGAAGGCACTATGGTGGATTCGCACGCTCTGGTAGGCTCCTGCGCACAGATCGGCAAGCGCGTCCACCTCTCGGCCGCATGCCAGATCGGCGGCGTGCTGGAACCCGTGAATGCTTCGCCTGTGATCATCGAAGATGATGTTCTGGTAGGTGGCAATACAGGTGTCTATGAGGGGACGATTGTCCGTTCAAAAGCTGTACTGGCGGCCGGTACAGTGTTGACGCGTGGGACGCCGGTTTATGACACGGTGAATGGAACCGTTCTGAAGGCGACGGCGGACCGACCGCTCGTTATTCCCTCAGGTGCGGTTGTGGTTCCCGGTGCGCGTGCTGTTACCAAAGGAAAAGGAACGGAGTGGGGGCTTTCCGTCTACACCCCGATCATTGTGAAGTACCGCGACGAGAAGACTGATCTCTCGACGGCACTCGAAGACTTGCTGCGTTAGAGCATTTTTCTGTAGGCCTAATGCAATGTTTCCGCATCTATGGGCGTTTTCCGCAATGAAAACGCCGCTGCACTTTCTCTTCCGGGATACCCGGCAACAGGAAAAATGCTCTAGCATGAAGATTTGATGAGTCTCGACAAGCTGCATATCATCCCGCTCGGCGGCCTTGGCGAATTTGGCATGAACTGCTGTGCCATTCGCTATGGCGACCACATTATCGTTATCGATGCCGGACTCATGTTTCCGGACGAGGAACTCTTAGGTGTCGACATTGTCGTGCCCGATATCGGGTACCTGGTCGAGAACCGCGAGAAGGTCAAAGCCATTCTGCTCACACACGGTCACGAGGACCACATTGGCGGCCTTCCGTGGATTTTGACCGAACTTCGGGACGTCCCTGTCTACGGTACCGAATTCACCCTCGCCTATGTCGAAGGCAAGCTGGAAGAGCACAAGCTGCTTGACGACACCGAGATGCTGGAGATGATTCCCGGCGAGCAGTTTCAGGTCGGACCGTTCCGGATTCAGCCAATCCGGGTAACGCATTCCCTGGTGGACTGCGTCTCCCTGGCGATCCATACCCCGATCGGGACAATCCTGCATACAGGAGACTTCAAGGTCGACCTGGCTTCGCCGGACGGCCATCCCTTCGACCTGCAGGCATTTGCCGAGCTGGGGCGGAACGGTGGCGTACTCGCCCTCCTACAGGATTCGACCAACGTCGATCGGCCAGGACACACGCCGAGCGAGCTGGCGGTAAAGCCGCGCTTGGACGAGATCTTCGGACGGACAAAGAAAAAGCTCTTCTTCTCCTGCTTTTCCTCCTCGATCCACAGGCTGAAGCTGGCCTTCGAGCTGGCAGACAAACATGACCGCAAGGTCGCCGTCATCGGGCGGTCGCTGGACAACTCCACCGAGATTGCCACCGACCTTGGATATATCGATATACCGCCCGGCATTTTGATCAATGGCGGGCAGATCAGAGACTATCCACCGGAGAAAGTTTGTGTCCTGATCTCCGGCACCCAGGGCGAGCCGATGTCGGCCCTTTCCCGCGCCGCCGTGGATAACCACAAGCACGCGCGGATTGAGCCCGGCGACACCGTACTGCTCTCGAGCCGCATCATTCCCGGCAACGAAAAAGGCATCTTCCGGATGATCGATCACCTGGTGCGCCGGGATGCGAATGTGATCTTCGACGATGGCACCCAGGGAATCATCCACGTGAGCGGACATGGCAGCCAGGAAGAGCTTCGCCTGATGATCAACCTGGTGAGGCCGAAGTACTTTATTCCGGTGCACGGCGACTATCGGCATCTGAAGCGCCACGCGGAGCTTGCTGCATCGACCGGAATTCCGAAGCAGACCTTCCTGCTGGAAGACGGTGACGTGCTGGAACTGACGCGCGACTCGGCCACCCGCAAGGACAAAGTGCAGGCGGGCAGAATCCTGATCGATGATGGATCGACGGCAGATGTAGTGGACGATCTGGTAATCCGCGACCGCCGTCACCTTTCGGAGGCGGGCCTGTTGCTGCCGATCCTCGCCATCAACAAGCTGACCGGCCTGGTGGAAGGCGCGCCGGAGATCATTGCTCGCGGCTTTGCGGTGCCTGATCCGGCCATCCTGACCGAGGCACGGCAGGTGATTGCTCGCACGCTGGATGCGTCCTCGAACGAGGAAAAAGGCGATTACGGCGTGATCAAGGAGAAGATCCGGACAGACCTGAAGCGCTACATCCAGAAGAATACGAGCCGGCGGCCGCTGATCATGCCGGTGATTCTGGAGATCTAGAGTCCAGAATAGTGCTCCCAGGGTAGCCAGCTAGGTTCCCCGGAAGGCGATTTCCGGCCCGGATTCCGACCCTAAGCGAGGACAATGAAAGGTACTTCCGCGCGCTTTTTGCGCGGAAGCGGTCCCCATTTGTTCCGAGGTGTCGATGAAGCCACTCCGTTTTGTTACAACGCCTACGCGTAATCGCCGCCTGAACGAGCTGATTGGCTTGGCCGTGCTGGTGGGGGGTGGTCTGCTGGCGCTAGCGCTGGTCAGTTATACGCCTACCGATCCCTCTTGGAACACCGTGGGGGGCTACGCCACTGGGCGTCCGGCACATAACTGGACAGGAATTGTCGGCGCCTTTATCAGTGACGCCACATTGCAGCTTCTCGGCATCGCGGCCTTCGCGATTCCGCTCTCGCTCATGCGACTGGGTTACTGCTGGATGCGGTCGCGGCCTGCGGGGTCGCCTGTCGCCAAATTCGCAGGCCTGGCAATCTGGATCTTCTTCGGTCCGTCCATGTTCGCTCTGCTTCCGGGGCAT